>CAZIAN010000716.1:0-2497 GCA_964537355.1 uncultured Pirellulales bacterium
GGGGCAGGGGCCTGTTTTTTCTCTGCCAGTTCTTCTATTTTCTCCGTCAGAGACTGCTCTTTCAGCCTCTGCCTCGCCTCAAGCTGAGAAAGTCTTTCCTGCATTTCTCGAAGCATCTGGGTTTGTTCATCCAATAGCTGCTTAAGTTCACTTATTTCATCAGCCCTCGCTCTTTCAGCCAGACTCAAAATCAACAATAGTAGCCCCACTCCCAAAAACACAATCCTTTTTCCTTTTTTCATTTTAAACTCCATAACCAAAAGTAATATTGTGCGCTCTCCCAAGACTGTCCAGGGGAACGACTTCTTAAACTCTTGTAAAATTACTCTGCGGCTGTTAGTGAAATATGAGGATAATGTTAGATTTGCATTAATTTCTGCAGGAACTTATGCGCAACGTATTACAAAGTAGAATGATAATGTCACGCAACGGGTAGATGAATTGTAAAAGTGCTGCCCTGGCCGGGCGAGCTTTTGACCGTAACATAACCACCGTGTACCTGTGCGATATGCTTCACAATGGCCAGACCAAGACCTGTGCCGCCAAGCTTACGGCTTCGGCCCTTATCAACCACATAAAAACGTTCGAAGATTCGTGAAAGGTGTTTGTTTTCAATTCCACAGCCATTGTCTTGAATGGCAATGCGTAACTCTTTTTCACCCTTGTCCACATTAATTTTGATAATTCCTTTAGGCGGGCTGTACTTTATCGAATTATCGATAAGATTGAGTATCGCCTGCTCCAACAGAGCAGGATTTATCATGACTTGTATGTTATCTTCACAATAAAGATTCACTGTAGCTTGTTTGTCCTGTATCTTTGTACTTGATAATTCTATTGCGTCAAGAAGTACCGGCCTTAATGGGGCAGCCTCAAAAGATATTTTTCTTCTTTCACTGTCTTCCTCTAATCGTGATAAACTCAATAAGTCTTCAATAATAGCATTGAGCCTGTCAGAATGTTTGGCGATAATCTTAAGATAACGGTTTACCTGTCCTGGTTCTTTTATTTTCTCATCGAGAAGTGCCTCGACAAAGCCCTGAATCGATGTAACCGGTGTTCTCAACTCATGCGAGACATTGGACACGAAGTCTCGGCGAATATTTTCAAGACGTCGCATTCTGGTCATATCGGTTAGAACTATGACCGCTCCGCTTCTTTTACCCCGGCTATCCGAAAGACCGGCACCATGAAGCTGAAAAAAACGTTCCCCATCTTTCTGTAGAGTCAGGTCGGCTTCTATAGGGCCATCACTGTTGAGTGTATCTCTCACAAAATTCAGAAGCTCCGCATTGCGAATAACTTCCTCTATATTCCGAGCCTGAACTTGTGCCGGGTCAATACCAAGCAATTCTGCAGCGGCCGTATTTACACTCACGACATTTCTTTGTGAATCAACTGCAATCACACCTTCTATCATACTCGATAAGATTACTTCCAACTCATTACGCTGTTGAGTGATTGTCTTTATCCGGTCATCCAGTTGCCGGGCCATTTGATTGAGAGATTCTGCTAAGGCCCCGAGTTCGGCAGAATTGGGAACCGGTACTCTTTGGTCAAGTTGACCTTCGGCAAAATCCTGGGCACTTTGCTTCATTTCAATAATAGGTGTGGTGATTCGTCTGGACACGAACAGGCTTATTATCGCAGCACAGACAGCTATAGCCAAAGCTCCTAAAAAAATCCTGAGGTAAATATTATATAAGGCCTGATTAATGCCTCTAACCGGCAAAGCTGTGCGGACAACACCAATAGTCTTCTGGTCCCGTTTCAAGCTTATAGCCATGTACATCATGTTTATTCCGAGGGTAGGACTTGGCCTCATAGATTGACCTTTACCCTTATTAAGGGCCTGGATGATCTCCGGGCGGTTCCCATGGTTGTCCATATTTGCCGGTTCCTCATCCGAGTCACCAAGAACCTTGCCTGAAGTCAGGACTACTGTGATTCGAGTGGACGATGTCGAACCCAGCTCCTTGCACAGCTTATCAACTTTGTCTAAGTCGTTCTCTTCCAAGGCGTTCGAAATCTGCTGCCTTGCAAGATAGGCTCTTGATTCGAGGTCTTCTGCAATTTGATTTAGATAAAACTCACGGAAAGAATGAGAGGAATACCAACCTGCTGCAATAAGTGCAATCAGCGTAATTACCAAATAAGAAGGATATAATTGCCATAACAAGTGTTTTCTGGCCATATATTAATCCCTGAACCGGTATCCAACGCCGCGAACGGTCTCGATATATTTTCCATAGGAACCAAGTTTTTTCCGTAGTGACACGATCTGGACGTCAATTGCTCTTTCTGTTACGAGATAATCACCGCCATGTAAAGTATCAACAATTTGGTATCGTGTGAAAACTAAGCCGGGCCTTCTTGCCAATGTACGCAGGATGTTAAACTCCGTAAAAGTAAGCTCAACAGGCTTATCTTTAACTAAAACTTCGCGACGGTTTGGATCAATTGTTAAGTCCTGGATTTTAAGTACATTCTTGTCATC
>CAZIAN010000717.1:0-2496 GCA_964537355.1 uncultured Pirellulales bacterium
GCGGCCCGGCGGGATTGCGTGTTCGCCCGCCCGGTTCATTGTAGCCGGGTCCCCATCCCTTTCGGGTGTAACCTACATGGTAGCCGGCCGATTCCAGGAGGTCGGGATATACGTCAAACTTTGCAGGCAGTGTGCTCCAGAGGTTGCCGCCTTCTTCCAGTCGCCAGTGGTACTGGCCGGTCAGGATTGCTCCGCGTGAAGGTGTGCAGGAAGGTGATGATACAAAAGCATTTTCAAAGAGCACACCTTCGCGAGCGACACGGTCGAAGGTCGGTGTCTTGACGACCTTATCTCCGGCGATACTTGCGTGGGGCCAGGACCAGTCGTCCGCAAGGCAAAAAAGGATATTCGGCTGTTTCTTCGGCTTTCGGAGTGACATTGTCTGTGCGCAACTCCCAAGAGCCGCCGTACCCAGCAGGCCTAAAGCTCCGCTGCTTAGACTTTTAATAAATTCGCGTCGATTCATTTAATCATTTCCTCTTAATCTTTTTGATTTCTTATTCCGAATTATATCTGTTTTACCTTTTTGCATCGCCGGACCCAAGCGTCGTACAGTTTGGCTAATTCGGCGACCTTTTCAGGCATCTTTGCCGAAAGGTCGTTAAGTTCGGTTCGATCGGTCTCCATATTATATAGCTCCCATGGATTATCGCCAACTGTAACGATCTTCCACTTACCCCTGCGGACGGCTTTGTTGCGCATGAACTCCCAGAATATCGCATCGTGACCTTTGCGTTTTTGACCCTGGAAAATCGGCAGCAGGCTCTTGCCTTCCAGCCTGGTGATATTATTTCCTTTGTAGCGCGAGGGATATTGTGCATGTGCAATATCTACGCAGGTGGCCATTACATCGATAATGTGGCCGATCTGATGAGTGATGGCGCCACCTTTTTTGATAACCGCCGGCCAGAAGGCGATAAAGGGCGTGGCGTTACCTCCTTCGTGGTTGAAACGCTTGTACAGCCGGAACGGGGTGTTACTGACATTGGCCCACTTCGAGTCGTAGGTGCGGTACGATTCGGCAGGTCCGGGTGGAATGTCTTTTGTTTTATTTCGTTCATAGGGACAACCTCCGTTGTCGGACAGGAACATTAGCAATGTGTTGTCCATGGCTTTCAGTTCTTCGAGTTTGTTCAGGATTCGTCCGATGTTCTGGTCCAATCTGTCAACCATTGCGGCATAGACAGCCATGTTCAGGTCTTCGGCCTGTTTGTCATCGACTTTGTCCCAGGGAGGGATGTCACTGAACGATTTATGCTTGTCTGCGCCGCGAGCGCTGAGGGCCCACTTTTTGTCTATCAGTCCCATTCGTATCAGACGTCTGTAGCGTTCCTGGCGTATGCGGTCCCAGCCTTTCATATACTTGCCGCGGTATTTTTTGATGTCTTCGGGCAGGGCGTGCAGGGGATAATGCGGGGCGTTGTAGGCCATATAGAGGAAAAAGGGTTTGTCTTTTCGTCCTGCCTCATCGAGAAAATCGAGAGCGTAATCTGTGAAGACGTTTGTGGTGTAGAAGTTTTTGTCATTTGTTGTGAATGGCGTTCTGTCCAGGCGGAAAGTATTATCGGGGACAAAGTAACTACATGAACCGCCGAGCATGCCGAAGTACCTATCGAAGCCGCGATCCATCGGAGTGCCGCCAACGTGCCATTTGCCTGAGGCTAATGTTGAGTAGCCGGCATGGCGAAGGACCTCGGCAATGGTAACGCAGTTCCTGCCCTTTCCGACGTCGGCCTGCTGGTGGTAGAGGCCTGTTAGTATGGAATGGCGTGTGGGTGCGCATTTGGCGCAGTTGTAGAACTGTGAAAAGCGGAGGCCTTCGGCGGCCATACGGTCCAGGTTTGGGGTCTGAATCTCTCCGCCATAGCAGCCCAAATCTGAAAATCCCATATCGTCGGCCAATATCAGCACTATGTTGGGTTTTTTCCTATTGGATTCGGCTGCCGAGAGCAAATTTGTTATAGACAATGATGCTACACCTGAGCCAATCGCTTTTAGAAAATCACGACGTGAGTAATTCAATATACTCATACTTGTTCCTCCTGGTTTTGTTTGTTTCTTTTAGGAAACCTTTCCCGCCGGTCGGGCATTAGCTTTTAATTCTGTGTCGAATTCTTTCATCATATTCGTGAGGCGGTTGACGATATCGGGATATTTATCCGATAAGTTGTTCTTTTCGCTGATGTCGGCTTTGAGGTCGTACAGTTCGATGTTCTTTTTGGCGCGGCGCAGTTTCCATCTGCCGTTTCGGACAGCTTCGAGATTTTTGCCTCTATAATAGAAGTACGCCTTGTGTGGAGACTTTGCTCCCGGTTTTGCGAACATCAAGGGGCGGATATCTTTGCCGTCAATCACGCGGTCGGACGGTGCTTTAGTGCCGGCTAATTCAGCGAACGTCGGCAACAGGTCAATTGTACCGCAGACCTCGGAGCATACCTTAGCGGCGGGGATTTTGCCGGGCCAGCGCATAATGGTCGGCTCGCGCATTCCTCCTTC
>CAZIAN010000718.1:0-2496 GCA_964537355.1 uncultured Pirellulales bacterium
TTGTGCCACGGGCTTCCATCTTCACTTTTAAGACGAAATCCGTTTGCACTACCAGAGCCCGAAAGCTCTATTACCTGGCTTCCACGATCAGTATCATACACATTCGTTATAGTAGCACCAGAAGGCGTGTCATCATAGATATCCCAGCCATCCGTCAGACCGTCTTCCGCATTCTCATAAAAGGTGCCTGCCGGCAGCCACGGATCAAAATGTACGTTCCCGGAGACCGTATCCCCATTGCCATTAGCAGGATTCCCGGTCACAGGATCCAACAGGCCACCCCTCGGGCCGCAATCGTCTCCCCAGTAGTTGTTGGTCGCGTCCACCATGGTTCCGCTGTAGTGATTCAGCCCGGCACCGTTACCTGAAAATATGTTCTGGTGGGCCACGACATTGTCTCCAGTGCTGCCCACACCCCAGCCCTCATCGTTGGTAGAAAAGGTGTTTCCCGTGATAGTCACACCATCGATGCCGTCCGAACCTATGCCACTTTGATTGTTGCAAAATGTGTTGCCACTAAAGGCCAGGTTTGCGGCCGGATTGGTCGGATTGATATATACCCCGGATGTCCAGTCGCAGATTGTGTTGTTAGATACTGTGGTATTGCTTACATAGTATCCAAAGGTAATTCCACGGTAAGCCGGTGTATACGTCTTCCCCGGTCCATTCAGGATATTATTCTTGATTACATGGCCGTCCGTAGAAGCAACTATGTACATCCCGGCGTTTTCACCGGTCAGGTTGGCGCCGTTGTTGATGGTGAATCCATCTATCGTGATGTTATTACCGGATAATTGTATGCCGCCATTCACTATGGTCGATGCAGCACCGTCAGACGACTGTAACGTCAATGACTTATCAATTGTTACTGCCTCAGCAAATGTGCCGGCAAAGACCTCGATTACATCACCCGCATTTGCAAAATCCACCCCTTGCTGAATGGTCCTGTAATAAGTATCCTGGGTTATATTATGGACCAGATAGGCTCCCCCGGTCCAGGGATCAAAAAGCACGCCTGCCGACACGGCATCTCCCAGTCCATTGGCCGGTGTGCCGGTCCCCGGGTCGCTAACCCCGCCGCTCGGGCCACTGTCATCTCCCCAGTAATTGTTCGTCGCATCCACATTAAAGGTGGTGTTATCATTTTTCAGCCCCCAGTCCGTATTCCCAGATATGTCATTATAATTCACCAGGATAGAGCCCGTCAGGGTTATGCCGGTAGCTATTTTTACACCACATTGGCCGTTGTCATGAATCGAATTGTCCGTCACGCTCAACGTGTCCAGATAGGCATTCCATGCGTACATGCCGTCACTGCCGTTATTGTCCATCTCATTGTTCGTTACCGTAACTGTCGCGGGCCCACCTGAGTCTGTCCCGATACCGAGCCCTGCGCCAAGCGCACCAGTGTATTTTGAGGCACCATGGAGGTGATTGCCATCTATAAGTGCCGAATTCCCGCTCAGTGAACCGAAATCTATTCGAACGGCATTGCAGCCTGAAGGCCACACGGTTCCAGTCCCATCGTCAATTATGGGAGAGATGTCGTTATACTGGATTGTTACGCTATTTGCAGCCCCAGCAAAGTAGACCAGGGCAGGAGGGGCCCCCGCCATGCCGCCTAATGGATTGACGATATTGTTGACAAACTCTGATGCCGCACATTCGATGTCAACAATCCCCCTTCTCCCCTCCAGAGTAAACCCGTCAATCTTGACCAGGCCGGAGATCCCCTGGTTGGCAGTGATGGCATTAATCCCATCTGCTGCATGTATAGTGGTTTCACTTCCTCCCGAACGTGTCCTGGCATCCACACCGGCCTGAGCCCCTGAGAGAGTTAAGGCCTTATCTATGGTCACGGTCTCGTTATACGTCCCGGCCGCGACAATAATCTGATCACCAGCAGCGGCTGCAGTGACAGCAGCCTGAATCGTAGAATAGTCACCAGGTACATTGATTGTGGCCCCAAATGCCTGTGAAGCAACCGCAACTAGACCAATTAAACATAAAAAAACACAAAATTTCTTCATTTTACCCTCCATTAAAATATTTTGATAAGGCTTTCACCACGAAGAACACGAAGAGCACGAAAAATCGATTTGTTTAATGCTTTTATGATTTCTTCGTCTTCTTAGTGATCTTCGTGGTGAACAATTTTCTGCACTAACCCCTTTGAAACAGTTATTTTGGCAAAGGGTGCCTGATATTTCCCTGACCCTCATAAGCACGGACCAGGCCGGGAACACCTTGCTAGAACAGTGCACATCGCTACGAACAGGGTTATCCACATTATGAAACCCTGGGGGCAAACCCCTATGTGCCCATCTCCCGACTATTCGGGATCTAGAATATTTTTGCTGAGTTTGCTAAGGTAGGTCTAAGCGCAAGTAAATACAGCTAAAACAGAATGAAACAGAAAACGATTAAAATTAGAAGAATTGATTAATAATTTACCTTAAAAATGTTTTTTTGTCAACATTATTCGTCAAACTGCTC
>CAZIAN010000719.1:0-2495 GCA_964537355.1 uncultured Pirellulales bacterium
TCCGGACGCCGAGCTGAAAAAGACTGATTCTATTGTAGCAAGCAGTGACAGTGTTGTGCTTGACGGCTGTGGGTGCTGGATCAATCTTGCGATGGAGATAATAAAGGGTAAACTGTCCTCTGCAAAGGTGATAGACTTGTCCGGGTTGGAATGATTTTTGGGATTTACTTTTGCTCAATCAGTTTTGTGATTGTCTGAAGGTCTATCTCTTCGAGAGACTCGCAGACTAAATCAGCACGGGAGAGATTTTCTGCAGTTGTGGAATTTGTAACGGCAATACATTTTGCCCCGGCGGCCTTTGCGGCCTGCACACCATTGGGGGCGTCCTCTATTACAACGCAATTAGCCGGCTCGATACCTATCCCTTCGGAGGCGAGCAGGAAAAGCTCCGGATTGGGTTTCTTATTTTTAACATGGTCGCCGTGTATATAAACCATCTTTTTATATGGAATCTTTGCGGCTTCCAATACAGCCTGGGATTTCTCATGTGTTCCTGACGTTGCTATTGCCAGGCGGAAATCTTCTCTCTGCATCGCCTTTTCCATTAATTCCAGCACGCCTGGGAAGGGCGGCATCGACTCTTCTTTTAGAACCTTCAGGAAATATTCCTGACGCAGTTTTGTTATTTCTTGGATTTGTTCATCGGTCAGTTCCAGGCCGTGGGTCCGGGCGCCGGCTTTGACATACTCCTCGGCTCCCCGGCCAAGACCCGCCTCGAAATCCTTGCGAACGACACCTTCGAGACCGAGAAAGTCGGCAAAAACCTTGATAGAAGCCCGTGCATTGGCAGCTTCGGTATCGGCAATGACGCCGTCAACATCAAATATTAGTCCATACAATTTATCCATAGCGTTTAGCGTATAGCATATAGTATTCGGTTTTTCAACTGTGTATTTGCTTTTTATCCTTGTTTGTGTAATCTTAGGTTAATTTCTGATATTTTTTGCCGCGTTTTTATCTGCCGCGCATTTATAATATTGATGATAGTTGGTACCATTAAACTCCGGAGAGTAATCAGTGTGGATATTGGCAGCAAAGCGGTCGGCGAGAAGCCGTTAATAGCCCGGGCCTGTAATGACAGCACTGCCTTTGTGCAGTTGTATCGCAGCCATTATGATGCCGTGTTTCGTTATTGCCTGCACCGGCTTTTTGAAAGGGCAAAGGCCGAAGACGTTACTTCCGAGGTATTTCTAAAAGTTGTTGAGAATATTCACGGTTTCAAAGGCAATGACAAACAGTTTCGATGCTGGCTGTATAGAATCGCAACCAATGCCGTTAACAACCATTTGAGAAAGACCGCTCGTCGAAATCGGCTTTTGAAATTCGCTCGCGAGCAAACTAATAGTCGGGTCGCCGACTGTGAAGAGCCGGCTGATAAACTGACTCTTTTAAGAGAAGCGGTATTTACCTTGAAGTCGAGGTACCAGACTATCATCACACTGCGTTTTTTTGAAAATCTGAAATTAACTGAAATCGCCGAGGTGCTTGGTTCCAGTCCCGGCACCGTCCGCAGCCAGTTGACGCGGGCACTTGCCAAACTGCGTAAAGTTTTAGCCGCGGAATTCGCAGAGAAATCAGAGGTAATATAAAATGAACGATAACGAAAAACAATTTGAAGATTTCGTTAGTAATATAAAGTTTGATGACACTCCTGATACTGAACATCGCGACAAGCTCGAACAGAACCTCCTTTGCTTTATGGCAAAGCAGCCTCGGCAAGTAACAATCTGGAGAATTATTATGAAAAGTCAAATAACAAAATTAGCCGCGGCGGCCGTAATTGCAATAGTAGTACTCAGCGGAATAACCTTCTGGCCCGGCGGTGGTTCAGATAATGGAAAATGGTGGCTGGGACCTCCGGCCGCCTGGGGACAGGACATTATTGATTCGTTGGAAAAAATCGAAGCCTTAGTCTATCGACAGCGAACGGCCTTGGTTAGTGATTTTGCACCTATACAGATCAGGGGTTGGGAGAAACGTTACAATGCAAAAGACAGGTACAGAAGAGACCGTTACGATGACGGAAAAAACATCATGAATATTCAATGGGTTATACCTGATGGAAACGACCTCATGATGGTAGAAGTGTCGCTGGAGTACAAGTGTTATTTTAAAAGGAGAAATGATGCCTATGGTTTTATTCCTGATCCTGTTGAAGAAATGAGACGGTATGTAGGACTTCTTGATAAGGCCGATCGTGTCCTCGGTACAAAAGATTTTGACGGGAAAAAGTGCATCGGATTTGAAGTAAGCACCGGCATCTATGGAGATAATCCGGATGGACGGTTTGATCGTATTTGGTTTGATTTGAAAACAAAATTACCCGTGCGAATAGAACAACATGGTGTGCGCGACAGCTTTGACGCTGGGCGTTCATTGACAATCATTCATGATCAATTTGAGTATTATGCCAAAGTTCCGGTTGACTTGTTTGAGCCTCAGATTCCGGAAGGATTCATTAACGCCCATCCTGATGAGATTCGAGCGGCCAAAGA
>CAZIAN010000720.1:0-819 GCA_964537355.1 uncultured Pirellulales bacterium
ATCACCAATCTGTCAAGAATGTCATTTACATAGGCCGGGTCGGTAACAGTGCAGTTAAAATCGCTGGTCAGCCACACGACATTATTCTCGAATGCGATTTTGCCGACCTTAATCAAACGTTCGTAGTCCCACGCCGAATCGTTGCCGCGCAGTTTCACCTTCAGACACGTCAGCCCATCTCGCTTTATCCACTCCGGTAGCAAAACCGGATAGCCATCGTCAGGTTCCTGCCCTGTTAGCTCGCTGGTATCAAGCATATCTTTACCGCCTACAAGGTGCCATGCAGGCAAAGCCTTCGCAGGGGGGGCGGCGAAAAAATCTTCAGGGTATTTGCCCGCAAATGAAATATCTGCATCTTGCGCCGGCTCGATGAAGTGAGACAGGTCAGTGTTCATAAATTCGGCATTGTATGTAGAGTACACATCCCGCTCCAGAAGCTTTCCGTATGCATCGTGTATGGCAACATCAAAGGCCGAGCTGCACACCAAAGCCGCCAGATGTGGCATCGGCCCTACCTGCTCTGTCCATTTGTCGTTGAGCTGTTCGAGAAGGCCGGGCAATATCGATTCGGTAAAATCATGACCTAATTCAATCGGATGGCCCTGCCCGTCGAACTTTACCCATGCCTGAGCAAGCATCCGGCAGAAATCTTCCATAACCTCATTTCTTTCATTATGTCCCAAACTGCTGCTCGGCCAGGCCCATTCGGCGCTTAATGGAGTTTCTCCCCATCCCTGTGCTCTCTGTCCTTGTTTGTTCGCCACCGTTACGCAAACGCGTACACAGGTAACATGTGTTACCACCTGGGTCCCGAACTTA
>CAZIAN010000720.1:829-2485 GCA_964537355.1 uncultured Pirellulales bacterium
GGGGCACTCTTGTTGCTACAGGAATAAAGTACACATCAACAGATACCGGGCTAATATCGGTTTTCATATTTTCCTCATTGCAATTGTCCGATTACTTTCAATGATTTACTGGTGATTCATTAGAAGATTTATAACTTACGAGCGATTATTGTCAACCCTAACTTTGCTGTAATCTCAAACTAACCATTTATTTCAATATATGGACGAAGTTATTTTTGTGATGATTTCTTTTTGTACGAGGTCTTGCGGGGCGAGGAGGTTTAGGTTATATTTACCATTTCTATTGGTTTAAACCTCTGTATTCGAAAAGGACGTCTTTTTGGGTTGCTTTGTCGGCCTTAGGCTTTATAATCTTGAAAAGACGTTGTACACCGAGGCATTTACTTTTTAAAAAAATACATTTGTGAGCAGTAAGAACAATATCAAAACACAGGATGTCATTTCGATGGATTATTGAAAGGAGCATAATATGAAACTCAACCGAAAATTGAAGATGGGAATGGTTGGTGGTGGACCGGGTGCGTTTATAGGTGAAGTACACCGCAGGGCGTCAAGTTTGGATCATGGTATCGATTTGGTGGCCGGGGCCTTTGATATCAACCCGAAAAAATCAAAGCAAATGGGGCGCGAGCTTCTTATCGAACCCAGGCGTGTCTATGGTACCTACCAGCAGATGATCGAAGGCGAGCGTAAACTTGCCCCGGGTAGAAGGATAGATTTTGTCGCTATTACCACGCCTAACAACTGGCACTTTCCTATCGCCAAAGCCTTTCTGGAAGCCGGCTTCCATGTAATGTGTGAAAAACCGATGACGATCAACGTTAAAGAGGCGAAGGAGCTGCAAAAACTCGTAAAGAAGTCCCGCTTGGTCTTTGGCCTTATGCACAATTACACCGGTTATCCGATGGTCAAATTGGCTCGTGACATGGTACGCAAAGGCGAATTAGGTAAGATTCGCAAGATAGTAGTACAATACCCGCAGGGTTGGCTGGCCACTGCGCTGGAGAAAACTGGCCAGATGCAGGCCGCCTGGCGGACCGATCCTAAGCAAAGCGGCGGCGCCGGTTGTATGGGTGACATTGGCACGCATGCCGAGAACC
Organism: uncultured Pirellulales bacterium; assembly: GCA_964537355.1. Taxonomy (GTDB): domain Bacteria; phylum Planctomycetota; class Phycisphaerae; order Sedimentisphaerales; family Anaerobacaceae; genus NIOZ-UU13. Next base: position 1,930 of record CAZIAN010000720.1, read on the forward strand.
TATCCGAGTATATTACAGGCCTGAAGATTACACAACTCTGTGCCGACCTTACCATTTTTGTCAAAGGCCGTCGCCTGGACGATGACGGCAATGTTCTGCTAAGATTTAATAATGGTGCAAGGGGTGTTCTGCATGCGAGTCAGGTTTCCATCGGCGAAGAGAACAATCTGGCCATCTGGATTTATGGTGAAGATAAAGGTCTGGAATGGCATCAGGAACATCCGAACTATCTGTATGTAAAATTCCCGAACGCCCCTGAGCAGGTCTGGAAGCGGGGCAATCCTTATGTCGCCGCCAAAAGCGCTGCGGCTGCCCGGGCTACTCGACTGCCCTCCGGCCACCCCGAAGCTTTCTTTGAAGCCTTCGCCAACAATTACCTCAACTTTGCCGACACCGTCCGTGCCAAAATAACCGGATCAAAACCCAGTCCCTTGGCTCTGGACTTTCCGAATGTGGACGATGGTCTGCGGGGTATGCAGTTCATAGAGACTGTCCTGGCAAGCACCAAGAGCAAGCAGAAATGGACCAAATTCAAAAAATAGGATCTTTGAGAATA
>CAZIAN010000721.1:0-2482 GCA_964537355.1 uncultured Pirellulales bacterium
CGGCCTCCATCGAGCATTGCCGATATCCGATAGAATTTAGCCAAGAGTCGGATCCGGTCGCTCCCTGGCTTAAGAATTTACGTAATTGCGCACGTCTGCTTAGTCTCGATGTCTTTATCCAGTGCGATAACCACAATCCCGAAAAAGCCCTGGAATCCATTCGGACAAGCTTGTCTCTGGCCAGATCGCTTGGTACACCCTTACTAATACACAGACTCATCCAAATTGCAGTACAGGCCCAGACTTATCGAAGTATTGAGCAAATCCTCAATAGAATCCAACTCACGGAAGAACAATTGATGAAGCTCTCTTCTTGGATTGAAGAAGTAGGTAATGATGAAGGATATAAACGTGCTCTTATCGGAGAAAATTGCATCGGATTGCATGCTTTTCGAGGTACTGTTAGAGAAGTCTCAGATCGACTTGGATCGGAAGGTGGATTAAGCATCATTTTCCTGGCTCTTTTGAGGATAACAGGGCTTAATAACAGAGAGGCAACGGAGTATATCGAAATAATGCAGGACCTCATAGATGCCATGTATTTACCATCCGACAAACGGCTAACCACATTTGACTCTATCCAGAAGGCCGTTGACAGCGGAAAAAGGGGAGGCATGCTCACCCGTATGCTCATGCCGGCCTTCGGACGCATTATGCAGATTGAAACCCGTCATCTGGCCCACCTGCTTGCAACACAAACCGCCCTCGCTGTTGAGCGCTATCGATTGACAGAGGGTCGCCTGCCGCAATCTCTGGATAATCTGGTTCCAACATATATGGAGTTCGTGCCAAAGGATCCTTTTGACGGTCAAAATTTGAGGTACGTTGCACGTGAAAGAGGATTCATCGTTTACAGCATCGGTGAAGATTTGACTGATGATGGCGGCGCCGAAAGGGACGGTCGAAAGCGTGGTCCAAAGGGCAAACCTCTACCCTGGGACGTTACGTTTATTGTCGAACGATAGGAAGCTTATAAATTCATCTACAACGTTTCACGGATTTACTTTACTTCGGACAAGTTTTGATTTGGAATATCTTGTTTTGAAGACTTGCCTGAATTGCTTACACTAACCCACGGGGATGTACGAACAAGTGCATGCACACAAAAATTGCTGTAGCAAAGCTCGTATGCTGTTTCTTAAATAACCGTGGCATATGCTATTGTTACAAAAGAAAAGGTTTTGGGAGCACTAACTGTGCCCCCAAAACCAAAAACTTCATTAAACCGGACCATAAATTTCAGCCCGATTCGTTATTCCTTCGATTACTCAACAGCTCCAATGCTGTAGAAGTTCTTCCCAGAATCCATCGAACCGAAGACATAGGTTCCGGCAGCTAATTCTGCCGCGTAAACACTCATTGAACGGTCAGTGGTGTCATTCTCATGAACGAACAGATCTATGCCCGTGTCAACAAAAGTTCCGGGCGCCGCGAAAGCTGCTGTTACATAGTCCGCTGCATCCTGTGGCGATGTGATGGCTCCGCCGGCATCCCATTCAGCGGGAATGCGGTCGTCAACAGTGATCCACACAGTTGCAGGCTGAGAAATCGTAACCTCATATGTAACATCAATCGTTCCGCCGTTCTTATCACTATTGTACGTGCGGATGTACTCGGAGCCGACATACTCGGCGGGCACACCGGCCCACGGATAGGTACGATCGGAATAGACGAGGTTGCCGTCCATCAGACCACCAGGCTCAGTGGCCAGTGGTGCCGAACTGCCGTCATAAGGGCCAACGGGGTCTCTATCACCCGATACACCGTTCGATCGAACAACAGCCGAGATAAGGCTGGGCGCGACCGGCTTGCCGGGGGCTCCGATTAACTCAACTTCGGCGATCTGCATACTGTTGGCACTACCGGGATCCCGGACAGTCGGGAACATGACCTGGTAGTACTTGTATGCCACGTCATTATCAAACGAAATCGGTGTTGCGTTCTTTGTGAAACGCGGCCACGCTGCCTCCATGGCGAAATCAACGATATCGCCACTGGCAATCAACGTATATGGCCCATCTATACTGTCATTAGAACCCGAAAGTTCAAATGAAATGGGGTCACGCTCAGGTGCATCATTAGCTGTGGTAAAAGTCAGTGCCGTAACAATACTCGCACCAGAAGCCGGCTCAACCACAAAGCCAGTCGGCTCGACCTCACCCTTGAAGTGGAGGAACTTGGTCGACACATCGTCATCGACCGCTAACCCGGGATACTCGGCATCAGGCCAACCAGCAACCGAACCATCTCTTGGTTCATCCGGAACGCCTTTGACGACATCCCCTGCTGCAGTAACATCAGCCGGGGGAACACCAATTAATTCCACTTCAGCTATCTGCATGCTATTGGCGCTACCGGGATCCCGGACTGCAGGGAATATAACCTGATAGTGTGCATACGCTTTACCATTATTAAACGAAATCGCAGTTTCATTCTTTGTGAAACGTGGCCACGCTGCCTCCTGGGCGAAATCAACGATATC
>CAZIAN010000722.1:0-2480 GCA_964537355.1 uncultured Pirellulales bacterium
TGTGAACGATAGTCTGCTCGGCAAAAGGAGGATCAGGATAACCGACGACTGAACCATTTGCCGCCGGGTTGTCGAAGCCGTCAACCCAGGCAAGATATATCCTGTTGGAAGCCGGTTCATCTTCATTAAGGTCATTGTAGGTCTCAAAATCGTCCACGATAAGGAAATTGGCCGTAGTGAAACTCCAAACGTTGCCTTTCCACGGACTATCAGGATTAGCATCATTGACCTCATCAACACGCCAGTAGTAAGTAGTATTCCACTCGAGCTGTCCGGGGTCATAGCTTTCGGAACCAAGTTCCTTACTACCTTTGTATTCGGGTGAACTGGCATCGGCGTTTTTGACAGCATCGGCATCAGCACCGAAATAGACCTGATGCGAAACTGCCGGCTCTCCTGCACCCCAGAGGAGACTCGGAGTCTGTCTTACATCGACAGCGCCATTAGACGGATTTGAATTTCTGGCCTTTAACGGAGGCCATAGAAGGGCCGTTGGAATAAGCTGCTTTTCTATGCTCTTGCTTTTGAAGCCTAACTGAGCGATTGAACCGCCGCCACCCTGGTAATATTCCAAAACAATACTATAAAACTGACCAGCAACAAGGTTTATAGTTCCTGTGTCCTCTGTGTCTCCATGTGCGGACCAGTTCTCAAGAATAAGCTTTCCATCCACCCATAGACGGACACCATCATCGCTGATTGTGTAGAATGTATAGGTCTCGGTAAACTGCGCCGAAAAATCACCTTCCCATCTAACTGAGAAGTTACTTGCACCAACAGCCGGATCCACTTCGCCACCCGCCCAGGGAAAGTCAACCTGGGGATCTATTCTGGTCAGCACGTGCTTATCAAAGTTCACACCTGTGTAATAGTCACCACGCAAACCTACACCTTTGGCATCGATAGTCGTAAAGCTCAGGGTATCACCTTTGTGTGTCTCGACACCATCAAACTCATCAACGCGCCAGTAGTAAGTCTTATTTGATTCAAGTAGACCTGGGTTATAAGTAGAAGCTGCCTGCGGCAAACCTTCAACAGCATTGTTGACATCGTCGTAATCGTCACCGAAAAAGACAGTATGTACTTTTGCACCGGAACCCGGTGTCCAGCTAAGTTCTGTTCGGGTATCTATAAAATAGGCACCATCGGAAGGATTTTGGTTATAGGCCTTCAAGGACGGAACTGTGAAGCTCCAGATGTCACCTTTGTTTATCGTGGTACCATCTGCCTCAATTTCATCAATCCGCCAGTAATAAGTTATGCCCGGAACAAGACCATCGGGAACAGGGGTTTCCGGAATACCAACAGTGAAAAAGTTATCAGTTTGGTTGCCCTGGAACGTGTCACCAGTGCCATCGCTCACATCTGTGAAATTATCACCAAAATAAACATCATTTGAAACCGAATTTAATCCGGGTAACCAGTTGAGAATCGCCGTTGTATCTTCATAGAGTGATCCATCAGCGGGAACTGGATCCACGGCAAATTTACCTCTGAACTCTATATGCAGCAGAGGTGCACTATCAGGGACACTCCGAGAATCAGCACATCTAACTCCTTCGGAGGGATTATCCGGGTCGTCTCTGAGGATCAGCACTAATGCATTACCCATGGCCCAGCCATTCTGATCGATTATCTCCTGAATAATGGAAGTAATATCCGAACTCCGAGCCGTTTGATCTTCTTGGGTCCATACTTCAGGAGACCACAATACTTTAGCCGTCGTTGTCGGGCGATTGGTGACATTGTTAGTAGTGTTTGAAAATGTAACGGTATTGGGACTTAGTTCCCCTTCGATAAGAACATTCACAGGTAATGTGCCGCCTTTTGTCTCATCGCAAGTGATTTCAATAAAAGCGTTATCGACGATGGCTCCTTTGGGAATGGGTATATCAATGAAACGCAGACCTATTACCTGATCACCGCCATCATTGAAAATTTCCAGGTCGCTGCTGCTTACATCCATACCGCCGCCGTTGACATCCTCTTCAACATCATCACTATCGGCACTAATTCTGGTCTCCCATACCTTACCACCAAATGCCACATCTGCATTGATCAGGCTTAATAACAAAACTAAAGAAACCAGGTAAATTAATTTCTTACACATAATAGTCCTCCTTCAAAAAAAACGAGATGTTAATTTAGATAGAAATGCATTAGTAATGAAGAGCATAATTCTTATTTGCAATCCAGCACCTCACTCACAAATTCACCCAACACAGTCTATAGCAGTTTCACATGAACTAAAAACTATAGCTAACTTATTTATATCATACCAATAACCCTGGCGTCAAGGGAAATTCTAAACAAACCTGCCCGTTAATAGCACATATAAAAACAACCGGGGCCTATACCTAATTGGCATAAGCCCCGATTTTATTCAAATCACAATACTAACAAGTAAAATAATTGTAACCTGCTTCTTACGGCGCAGGAGGATAGAGACGAATGTCATCGACAAATATCATTCCTGAACC
>CAZIAN010000723.1:0-2477 GCA_964537355.1 uncultured Pirellulales bacterium
GCAGTCAATAACTGATTTCATCGAGCAGGATGATGTCAGCGGAGCAGAGGCGTTTGTTCGAACCCACGATATCAACAAACTCTATTACGATTATACGCCGCTGTGTGGCCTTTGATGGCCAGAACCAAGAAACAAAATAATGTTGATAGTATTAAGGAGTAATGAAATGATTATGAAATGGTTAAAAGGAAAGCTCATGGAAATGAACAAAACACTGATTATGACCCTTGTATTGGTTTCTACCAGTTCCTGTGCAATGTTCCAACCACAGAAGGAAATTAAGGAAATTGAGAATACGTATATAAACAAGGACGAAATCACTATTGATGTTTCGCCCATGAGCCGATATACGATAACAGCGTCAAGTGATCACAACGTTCATATTCACGTAAGGTATGCCGATGATCCAACTGTTCAGTATACTATCCACGAGACAGACAGAGCACTTCGTCTGAGCGATAAGGATTTGAACTACCATCCGAATAGACCGACTCCACGTGACATTTATCAATGGAAATTGGAATTGCCAAAGAATATGAAGGTGAAATGTAACGGAGGCATCACCCGGTTGAATGTGGACTCCTTTGATGGATCTATTTCAGTTGCTACGGGCAAGGGAACGATGACGTTTAAGCACTCCAAAGGAATGTTCGACATCTCGACCGGAGTTGGGGATATCCGCTTTGTTCAGTGCGAAGGCACGTTCAACGTCTCGGGCGGGCAAGCCGATATCAACGCATCGAGGATTGTCATTGAGGATGAAAGCAAATTCCTGACAAATGGCGGCGATATAAAAGTCGTTCTGGCGAAAACGCCAAGGCATAATATCACCATCGCAACCGGCACGGGGCGTGGTCTTCTTGACTACAACGGCAACACTATTGTCGGCAGTTTCAAGTTCTCTGCCGAAAAAGACAAAGGAAGAATTGTCTCCCCCTACCGGTTTGAGAGGCAAACAACATACAAGGATGATCTTAAGATTATTCGAAATCAAAATGACGAAGGAAAGAAGGTGGATTATCTTTTGAAGGAGCAAGTGATAGGTAATTCATTGCCGGAGATTCTCATAAAAACGATCCGCGGTACTGCTGTCCTTAGTAAATAATGGCAAATAATAGGGTAAATATTTGAAAAATCCGATTCCAGTACAAAAAAGGCCGGACTTTTTTATCCCGGCCTTGATCATCTTACGTTCCAGAACTTGCATATTCTCTTAAAGACGTGCCAGTCTTCATCAACGTCGTAAAAGCTCATAAGCAGATGGATATCATCTTGCGGCATTTTCTGGAACCTCAGATAAAAAGCACCTTCGGTGCGGGGCGTCTGCTTAAAGTACTTCATTATGTCATAAATTGTTTTTTGCTTATCGGTTAGGCTTTCATTTATTACTGCGGGCATACGCAAACATCCTGCCCGAACTGCAGAAGCAAAAAACTCTCCGCATGGGAATATTTATGAAACTTGACTTTACAGATAAAAGCGTGTAACCTCTTGCCTTGGTATTAAATGTAAAGTTTTAGCGATTTTCGTACTTAAAGAAAGGAATATGTAATGTTCACAGCGATAGTTAGCATAACGGCAAGAGAAATACTCGATTCCCGCGGCAACCCTACGGTTGAAGTTGATGTTTTGCTTGAGGATGGTTCATACGGCAGGGCGGCGATTCCCTCCGGGGCCAGCACCGGCGCCCACGAGGCGGTAGAGCTGCGCGACACAAAGGCAAAGCGCTATATGGGCAAAGGTGTTGCCGGCGCTGTTAAGAATGTAAACGAAATCCTGGCCCCCGAGGTTGTGGGTATGGACGCCGCCTGTCAGGAAGATATTGATGCGTTGTTGATTGAGCTGGACGGCACGGCCAACAAAGGAAAACTCGGCGCAAACGCGATATTGGGTGTCTCATTGGCAGCCGCTAAGGCGGCCGCCGATGCCGCAGGCCTGCCATTGTACCGCTATCTGGGCGGCTGCAACGCTAATATACTCCCGGTGCCGATGATGAACATCCTCAACGGCGGAAAGCACGCCGACAACAACGTCGATTTCCAGGAATTTATGATTATGCCCATAGGCGCAAAAAGCTTCCCCGAAGCCCTGCGGATGGGTGCCGAAACGTTCCATACGCTTAAATCAGTACTGGCGAAAAAAGGCTACTCAACATCGGTTGGCGACGAAGGCGGCTTTGCCCCGTCACTGAAATCCAATGAGGAAGCTCTGGAAGTCGTTATGGACGCCATAAAAAAGGCCGGCTATAAACCGGGCAAAGACATCTCAATCGCACTGGACCCGGCCGCTACTGAAATGTTCGACGATAAGACAAAGAGCTACAAATTCTTCAAGTCCGCTCCCAAGCAAAAGGTCTCCTCGGATGAGATGGTTAAGCACTGGGCCAAATGGGCGGACAAATATCCTATCGTTTCACTCGAAGACGGGCTGGCCGAGGACGACTGGGACGGCTGGACAAAATTGAACAAGAAAATCGG
>CAZIAN010000724.1:0-400 GCA_964537355.1 uncultured Pirellulales bacterium
AGAAGGCCCAGGTACATACTTTCAGTACCGAGTTACTCACGTCACTACCTGTGTATCATCTTATTGCCCGAGAAGAGGACGTCCTCAATTGTCAATACAATGAGAGTTACTTCAACAGGGAAAATCCTCAGTTCTATTTTTCCGGCACAATGGTTTATGACGAACAGGTTTATGACAATATCCATTTCCGTATCCGGGGGACATGGTCGACCTTTCGCTGGGGCAAAAATAAATGGAAGTTTGACTTTAACAGGGGACACTGGTTCCAGGGCAGAGACGACTACGGGAATGAATACAGCGAGAAAGTCGATAAATTTAACCTCGGCAACGGTACCTGCCCATGGTGGAAGTATCCGCACCCGGATGGTAACTGGGACCGGGGCACAGGGGGTATGATGCT
>CAZIAN010000724.1:410-2473 GCA_964537355.1 uncultured Pirellulales bacterium
GCTCAATGAGCCGCTGGCATATCGCCTGTACAATATGGCAGGCGTACCGGCCAGTAACACGCATTTTATTCACTTGCGAATCATCGACGATCCCCTCGAATCAGAACAGAACAATCAATATGAAGGGGACTTCTGGGGGCTTTATTTTGTCGTCGAGCAGGTCGATGGGAATTTCCTCGATGAACGTGAGCTTCCCGACGGCAATATCTACCGAATGGAAGGAAGTATCAATCAGAACCATCAATGCAATACCCAAGTACCCGACCTGTCCGATGTGATATCGTTTATAAATTCATTCGAGAACAGACATCCGGGCAAACAATGGTGGAGCCAGAATTTCGATTTATCGACATATTACAGCTCAAAGGCCGTCGGCGCATGTATAAACGACTCGGATCGCCGCGTTAATTACAACTGCGTCTATTACCACGACTCAGGCACAGGACAATGGCTGTCTTTCCCGTGGGACCTCGATCTATCCTTCGAAGTCGGAGGTCATTATTCAGAATACGACTGGGAACACTTCCACTATGCCATCGACGATTATTCCGAATATGCGATTGCTTATCGCAATCGCGCCCGCGAGTTCGGTGACCTGCTTCTCAATGCCGATCAGGCATGGCAGGTTATTGACGAAATAGCTTCTCTCATCTACGACCCGGATGCCCCGATCTCTTTCATCGATGCAGAGCGCGCCCGGTGGGACTATTCTCCCTATGTCCCTTCATCGTCCAGAGGTCTGTTCTATGAGAACAATGAATTTTTAGAGGAGAAATCTTTTGCAGGAGTTTTAGACTACATGAAGCAAATCATTTTGCCGGACGGTTTCGGATATCCCTACGGTGGTCCCAACCTCGACCAGCAGGCCCGTGATGCAGCCATCCCCTATACCCCAACTATCCAATACACAGGTAGGCCGGAGTTCCCCGCCGACGCTTTGACTTTCAATGCCGATTCTTTCAGAGATCCACAGGGCAGCGGCACTTTCGCCGCAATGAAATGGCGTATAGCAGAAGTCGATAATCCCTACGACATGGAATATAATCTGCGCAAGCTTCATAATTATGAAATTGATGCGGCCTGGGAGAGCGACGAGCTTGCTCAATTTAACAGTACTATCGAAATCCCCGCCGGTGTTATAAAAGTGGGCTGCACTTATCGGGTACGCTGCCGGATGAAGGATAATACAGGCAGGTGGAGCCACTGGTCCGACCCTGTACAGTTCGTAGCCGGAGAACCTTAATCGGACGACAGTTTTCTATATAAACAACGTCCCCGAACCTGAAACTCAATTCGAACACGTGACCACTCACATATAAAATCACAATTAAATCATTGTCGATTCACAGTGCGGCGGGTCTGGATTTGCATGTTCCGGCATACCGCACCGGCAGAGGAAAAAGGTCTTCGAGCAGTTCTACCGCTGCGGCCCGGAGACCACACGTGAAACCACCGGAACCTGGCATTAGTAAAAAAATTCACCGAAGCCCACAGCGGCTCCGTAGAAATCTCCACCCCCAAACCGACCTGTCCTGACTTCGGTGAGCTCAGTCGAACCGAGCCCGGCCGAAGGACCGGTACAATAATAAAACTAACCATCCCCAAACTACAGAACACCCAACCCGTTACATCACAACAAAACTTATAATGAGGCAACGTTGAACAAATATGAAAAAAGTTATAAAAAGATATGAATATATTACCTTTCCGTCCAATCCAAGGTATATATAGAAACTCATTCTATTGTATCTTTATTCTTTTCCCACCACTTTAAATGTTGATTTATCGCAATTGGTTTTAGTTTATCATTAGTTCCTTGAGCGAAATAACGACCTGCATATTCAACAACTTGAAGGCTTTCATCATAAATAAGAACATCTACTAAGAATTGTAAACGATCTCGCTTTGATATGTCAGTACGTTTTATCCATACAAATTCGAGAATCCCAAGACGAATATGCGGTGGAGCATTTCTGAATGTCCGCCAGAATTCAACTAAGGAAAGCTTTTGTGGATCAACACCGTCACCCCAAGAAATATTAAAATTACTTCTATACATACCA
>CAZIAN010000725.1:0-2469 GCA_964537355.1 uncultured Pirellulales bacterium
CAGGACAAAACGCCTATTGTCCTGGTTGTGGATGACAATCAGCAGAACCGTGAATTATTGCAGGTTTACCTTGAGGATGTGGACTGCCGGAGCATACCGGCATGTGATGGGCCCGAGGCCCTGGATATTATAGCTAAAGAGCCTCCGGATTTAATTTTGCTGGATGTGATGATGCCTAAAATGAGCGGCTTTGAGGTTTGCAGGAGAATAAAGAATGACCCCAAAACCAGCGATATTCCTGTCATAATGGTGACCGCACTTAACGAATTTGGTGACATTGAGCGAGCTATTGATTCTGGCACTGATGATTTTCTCAGTAAACCCGTAAACAAGCTTGAGTTGTTAACGCGGATTAAAACTATGTTGAAATTGAAACACTTAAGCGACAAACTCGAGCGCACATTGGCATATTTGAGCGAGATAGAAAAACAGGCCCAAATGGCAAAGTCCGATTAGGATTGTATTTATAGGCTATATTAGATCGAGCCATAATCGACGTTATTGGCCTGAGTACAATTAATGATATGTCACTCCTAAATTTGTTTTTTTAGGGGGGGCAAAAGGGGGATAATAAACCCGATAACCGCGTTCTAAAATCGTAACAATCCGCACATCACACACAATCGCCATAACAAAATAACAAAATGAAAAAGTAGATGGTTAATTACTAAAATAAGGCTTAATACGCCTTGGCCTATTGTCGATACTTAAGTTAACGTTTTCGGGCAATCTTGTAATTATTTGTCGAAAAAAACGGGTACGGAATCTCACGAAAATAGGGCAACAGGGACCCGATTGTTAATAAAGAATCGAATTTGGCTCCGAGGGAGGGTGTATGAGTCAGTTACTGGAAATTCTCGGCCGGGCGATCACCATCGATATTACCGATTTGATATGGCATTGGTTAAATTCGGTAAAACCTCTTAAAGACGACAGCCAGGCTGTTCAGTATCGCCAGTTGAATAAGGCTATAGAGCTGATTGGAGATATGAAACTCGATGCCGCCACCGAGCAGCTAAGGATGTATCTGTTCGAAAATCCTTCCTGTACATATGGCCGCCTGGCAGTGGCTGCTATTTATCTGCACAACAACAAATTGAATGAGGCGATCAAAGAATTAAACTCGATCTATCTGCGCCGGCCGAATAATACAATGGCTCTTTATGCTCTCGGCTATTGTTATGAACGACTTGGCAAAGAGTCTCAGGCCATCGAATTTTATCAGGACTGTCTGAAGTTCAAAAGGTATTTACAGCTTCCTGCTCAGCGGTTGGCCGCCATTTACTTCAAAAAGGGACAGCCCGAAAAAACCATAGAACAATATGAGATATTGAAAACTGAATATCCTGACGATATATCAATGCTTGTAACTCTTGGGCATCTATATATTGCCACTGAAAATTTTATGAAGGCCATCGAAACCTTCAATAATGCCATCTTGATACATCCGGACAATTATCACTCGCAGGATGACAATGTGGATCAGCTCTTTGCCGAAGGCCAATTCCACGAGGCACTGGAGCAGCTTGAGTACTTATTAGAGGATCAGCCCAACAGGGCCGATTTGCTGATGAAGCATGCCGATATTCTTCGTATGCTGGGCAATACCAATGAGGCTGTTTCACAATATGAAGGGGCCCTGCAACTCTGTCCGGAGTTTCTCGAGGCCACTATAAAGCTTGGGACACAATATCTACAGTTGCATCAGGAGCAACTTGCTGCACAGCAATTCAACAAAGCCGTGGAGATAAATGATAAAATAGTTGATGCATATTTAGGCCTGGCAACCGCCCAAAAATTTGCTGGCTATACAAATGATGCAATGGGGACCTTATCACTTGCTGCGGCAATTCAGCCAAACAGCTCGATGTTGTTCGCTGAGACGGCCACTTTACAATTCCAGGAAGGCCTTCGGAAGAATTTGCCTTTTGACAATGAATATGATAATGTACAGGATGAACCTGTAAATCTCACCAGAACGGTTGTTGATGCACATATTCAGCAAATTACACAACGTCCGCAAAATCCCGATTTACATTATCGGCTTGGTGTGTTAATGATGAGCGTCGGGAGGATAGACGAGGCAATTCGTTCATTCCAAAATACCCTTGAGATTAATTCCGATCATCACAGAGCCAGAAATAAATTAGCTATCTGTCTTTTTGAAATCGACCGTAATGCTGAAGCCCTCGTTCATCTTTGCGTACCTGACCGTCTCGATAAGGATACGCTCGATTTGCACTATAAGACGGCCTTGCTCTATTGCGATAAGGTAAAGTTCGCATCTTCACTTATGAACCTTGAGCGTCACCTTGAGAATAATTTCGCTCGTCCCGATGCGGCGGTTAATATATCAATCGTCCTGCAGAACTTGGGCCTTTTAGATAGGGTAACTACTATGTGGGACAACCTTTCGGATACCGCCGACCAGGCGATTAACGCCGACTATCCATTCCAACTATAGGCCGG
>CAZIAN010000726.1:0-395 GCA_964537355.1 uncultured Pirellulales bacterium
AATATTATGAAAAGGCATTGAAAGAGGATGCGCAGTTTTCACCTGCGCTTCGGGCTTTAGCTGTGCTTGATATAGAAGCGGGACTCTATTCACAGGCGATTGAGCGGCTAAAGAAGGCCTTGGATAGAAATGCCAGTGATGGATTATCCTGGATATTCCTTGGTATGAGTAATTTAAAATTAGCAGACAATAAAGAAGCTCTTAGGTGTGCTTATGAAGCGGTAAAATATCATGGTACAGCTTCTCTTGGCCATGACCTGGCGGGGCGAAGCACTCCCGCCGAGACGGTTCGACCTCTATCGGCTCATCGTCAACATGCTGGTCGACACCCACCCAAAGATGCGCGCACGCGCATCCCGCGCCGAGAAGCAGCAGCGCCGCCGGCAGGGCAACCG
>CAZIAN010000726.1:405-2461 GCA_964537355.1 uncultured Pirellulales bacterium
TGACCTGGCGGGACGGGCTTATATGCGCTCGGGAGAAAACTTAAAGGCCGTTGAGGCCTTCGAGAAAGCGGTCCGATTAAACCCGAGAGATACTAAGGCAAAGAATCATTTATTGTTGGCTTTGTATGCTGCGGGAAAAACAAAGTTGGCATATAGATATGCTGAAGAAAGAATCATTCAGAATCCCACAGATTTGGTTCCAAGGGCTCTGATTGCGCTGCAAAATAAAGGCTGGATGAACAGCTTTGTGAGTGAAGCACGAGCTTTCGTAGGAGAGGATGATTTCCAGATGTTGGAAGCCAGTCTTGTTTTTGGAGAACTGGGTTTGGCAAAAGAAGCTGAAGAGGTGCTTTCAGCGGTATGTGTCGAGGCGGTGCAGGAGGACGAACGTAGCCCATTTCCAATCTATTATTTGGCCTATTTTGCGTCACTGCAGAAAGACCTCACAAAAGCCAGAGCGTATCTTGATCAGGCTGCCGGGATTTACAGGGATTATATTTTCCCATCCCGCCCTGAAGCAATCGAAGTATTTAAGTATGCCATCGAACAAAATCCTGATGACGCTTACGCACACTTGCATATTGGAAATCTTTACTGTCATCTTGGCCGGTTATCTGAAGCCGTCCGGCACTGGCAAAGGGCGGCTGATTTAGACTCATCATTAAGCGTGGCTTTTCGGAATCTTGGTCTTTATGCCTGGGCGGTTGAAAATGACCTGCCAAAGGTAGAACGACTCTACCGCAAAGCTATAACTGCCCGGCCGAAAGACCAAACGCTGTATCGGGACCTGGCGGATGTTCTAATGGTGGCAAAGAGACGTCCGGAAGCCATAAAAGTTCTTGAATCAACACCATTTGAGAAGCTCAAACGTGCAGATATTATTATTATGCTTGCTCAAGCTTATATTGATGAACAAAGATATGGCGATGCTGTTGATTTGCTCGAATCGACTCCGTACTTTGTTAACTGGGAAGGCCAGACAATTACATGGGACCTGTTCCATAAGGCACATTTGGAAAGGGGCAAGAGACGCTTTGAAAATAAGGACTTGAAAGGGGCCTTGCATGACTTCGAGGCGGCTTTAACCTATCCGGAAAATATAGGCGTTGGACGCTCGAATAAACCCCAGGAAGCGCAGGCGCAGTACTGGCGGGGAAAGGCGCTGGAAGCCCTTGAGCGTTTTGAAGATGCGAGCTTGGCATGGAAAGAAGGAGCTGCCGGATACGAAGGTTCAAAAGAGCAGAATCAGTATCGGGAACTCTGTAAACAAGCTCTTACGACCACTAAATAACAGGGACTCAGACTATGACTTCACAAAACAAGATAGATTATAAGACTACTGTAGAGGATGAACACTGGCGAGATGAGGAGTTTCAATGGGCGCGAATTTTCTCCTCAGGAGACCCGGCCAAAGGTATAGTCCTCTTGTACATACAGAAGGCTTGCACTGCTTTTCATGAATTTGAACCATCCTGGAAAGAGGGTGCCTTGGATGAAGAGCAGGTAGGATTTTTTCGTAAACGGCTGGCAAAGAGGGTCAGGCAAATACTGGTAACTATGGAGAATAATAATCTTGATAAGATTGATGGAGCTGCTGAACTGGCGGATGTCCTACGCTCTATCGAATCGGCAAAAAACCTGGATGAATTGGCTGAGTTAACTGAAACAATGCATTCCGCCAACCACTTGCTTTCGGATTCGTTAGAAGAGAAATAGCAGGGGGACATAAGCGGGCATCTTGCTGGCTGATGGTGTTGGTTTGAGTAAGGTATGTGGTCTCTTACATAGTAGAGTTGAAAGGAAGAATAAATTATGAAAGGTATTACACGTCGAGATTTCGTAAAAAGTACTTTTGCTCTAGGGTTTGTTACTGCGCTGCCGTATTCGCGTGTACAGGGGGCAAATGGCAGCATTAATGTGGGCTTGGTCGGTTGTGGCGGCCGCGGTATTGGGGCACATATCCCCTCCTTCGAAAAGCAGGAAGGTGTAACCATTATCGCTGTGAGCGACCCCGACCAGCAGCGTATGTCAGAGGCTGCTAAGGTAATCGAATCGA
>CAZIAN010000727.1:0-2457 GCA_964537355.1 uncultured Pirellulales bacterium
AAACGAAATTCCTTGAGAAGAACCGCAACCGTCTGTGACTATGACCTGAGGCATTTCCTTTTTGGCGCTTTTATTCCCGACCATTCGGCTCCAAGCCCCTTTGACAGTCAATAATTTGTCAGATGGGCACCGCCTGCGGCCAAGGCTCTCGGCGTGCCTGAGTCCATAGCGTATTCACATAATTCAGTGCAAAATAGTTCTGCGCCAGATGAAGCCAGAACGCACCCGACTCCGTAAGCTGGATATGCCTGCCATTGTGAACTGCCAACCCGGCTTTTTCCATGAATCTCAGCCAGCGGTGGGCTTTGGGAGCATCTTTGCCAAGAGCCGCATCGAGGTCGTCCAGTGGAATGCGTGTGTCGTAAAAGCGCCAGTACAGCCACCACCAGCCGGATAATTCACTGGTGAACGGCATGCGCAGGGCAATGGCCGTACGTCCGTCAGATGCTGCTTGGACCCAACTATCGTAATCGAATGTGTTGAGCGCAAACCCATCGGGCAGATGCGATCCTGCGCCGGGGCCGATTCCGATGTAGCCATCCCGGGTCACCGAAGAATAGCGTGGCACTGCACCACGCTTGAACCCCCAAACCGACACACGCTCGAAGTCGTGTTCTGCACACCATCGGCCGATCGCCCGGTAGTGCGCGTGTCGCAAGCGCAAATTAGGCATGCGTACCGCCGCCAGGCGCATATATTTGCCAACCGAGGTGTATGGGAACGTAAAGAGAGGATAGGTTGTGATCTGATCCGCACCCAGTCGTACAGCCCGGGCCAAATCGGCAGTCACGCCAGCGATGTCCTGGCGCGGGAGAGCGAACATGAGGTCTACGTTAATGGAGGCAAAACTACCCTCGGTGAGCAGTGTCAGCGCCCGCTCTGCAATATTGGGCTCGTAGTCACGTCCGATTGTAGCAAGGCTCTCTGGTTGGAATGATTGCACTCCCAATGACACGAGCTTAACATCCATATCATGCAATTGCCTCACGGTCTCGGCGTCTACATCGGCGGGATTGGTCTCGATGCAGGTATCGCCCGTCAGGTGGAACCGCTGACGCACGCGGTTGAGCACCCGGGCAACACCGTCCAGCGCTAGCGTTGGCGTGCCGCCGCCGATGTATATGCTTGTTATCTCCGCTGACCCGACGGCATCGGCCCACCAGTCCACCTCCGCGATGGCTGCTCTTGTGTAAGGATCCACCAGCGATTGGTCATAAGTAATTTTGGTGTAGGGACAATATGGGCAAAAGTGGCGGCAGAAAGGCACGTGTAAATACAAAGAAGTGCGTTCAACATGGGGCGGGGTCCAGTCAAGGAAAGGCCGTTCGAAAATCCAGCGTTGCTCAGGTCCTACCAGATAGCGGCGAATCGAACGCGTGGTTGTGCGTATTAGCCAATGACGCAAACTGTTCACCAGTACCTCAGCATGCCAAGCCATGCGCTCAGACGCAAGCGTTGAACTTCTGTAAGCTCAGTGCACGCTGCGTAACCGCAGTCCGCGCAGACCTTGTCGGTAGCGCGACAGCATACAGACTCACCGTCAATATCCCTGATCGAAGCCACAGCAAAACGTCGCGGCCAACGGCCGGATTTGAGTGCCGATAAACCAGCCCGTGAATTCATCACCGGTAACCCGGCCCGGATAAATCCGAGCAGTTGGTCGATAATCGGTGCTCGCTCCTCACCTGTAAGGAACAATTCGTCGCGACCGTAGTAAGGCGTGTGGAAGTAGAACATCACACCGATGATGGGGAACTTCGTTTCGTGCACCCACCGCAGGAAAGGCTCGATACCCTCCGCGGTGTTACGGTCGATCACATAGATGACGGCGACTTTGGCACGCGACGTCGAGCGGACGGCGCGTTCGACCTGCAGGAAGTGATTGCCGCGCCGCTTCTCGAAGATGCCCGGTAACCCGTCCATACTGACCCAGTTGAAATCAGCCGAAGTATCAAGCCCAAGCAGGCCGTTGGTATAAACATGCACGTGGAAGAAACCGATCCGTTTCGCCTCGGTAATGGCATCATTGAGTGAGCGGTCTGCGTCGTGCCATAGCATGGGCTCTCCGCCGCTGAAGTACAGTTCGCGAAACCCGCGAGCCCATGCATCCCGCATTGCGGTGACCAGTTGGTCCCAGCTCATATCGGGACGGCCGGTATTGGAGACGCGACAGCCGCGGCAGGCAAGGTTACAGCGATCCGTCACGGCCACGCCATAGATGAGCGGTTCTGGGCGTTGCAGCAACACAAAGCGCCACATGAACACGGCGTAGAAACCGAGCCGACCCCATGTTCTTCGAAACCTGTGAACACCTTCTCGTGCCTTGTCTTTTAGGAGGTATTGTGGTTTCAGTGCATCAGTCATTAATGTATGTTGTCAGAGCCTCTATATACAGATGATTATATGTTAGGAAGAAAAGAATGACAATAAAATCAGACTACACACGATAACATTTTT
>CAZIAN010000728.1:0-2447 GCA_964537355.1 uncultured Pirellulales bacterium
GTCTCAGACGACAAATCCACCTTAATCATGCGCCCAGTTTTTGGGGAGTATTATACATACATTTTTTACCTAACTCTTGCGGAGTCTGTCAGCGAGACCGTATAGGTAGAATGCACCCTACTGCTTACTGAGCAGGCGGATGCAGTTGAATATCGTCAAAGTACATCAGACCCGTACCTCCGGTAACCGAGCTAAGGCCGAGAGTAATCGAATTGACATTAGTAAGGTTGACGCCCTGGTCGGCAAATGCCTGCAGGGGGATATTCCATTGCGTCCAGGAACCTCTCAGCGCTGCATCAGGATTATCATTATCGACTCTCGCGTTGCCATTGAGGGCAGCGTACAAAGTCTCAGCGGTGTTACCAAACTCACCTCTAAACCAAATCGTCAGAGTGGTGACACCGTTGACTGTCCAGTCTTTATTGGATGTCAATGTTAATGTCGCCTCGGATTTACCAACCGCGTTGTCATATGCCATCGGCATCGACTGAGAACCGCCGTGAACGATAGTCTGCTCGGCAAATGGAGGATTAGCATAGCCAACTACAGAACCGTTCGTTGCCGGGTTGTCGAATCCATCCACCCAAGCCAGATATATCCTGTTAGAAGCCGGGTCACTTTCATCAAGGTCGTTGTAGCTCTCCATATCATCAATGATAAGGAAGTTAGCAGTAGTGAAGCTCCAGAGCGGGCCTGTCCACGGGCTGTCGGCGTTGGCGTTGTCGGCCTCATCTACACGCCAGTAGTAAGTAGTGTTCCATTCGAGTTGTCCGGGATCATAGCTCTCGGCGCCGATGTTTCCACTGCGTTTCAACTCCAGAGAGGCTGCATCTACGCCAAAATAGATTTCATGTGAAGCACCTAAGCCCGGCGCCCACGTAAGAACAGGTGTTTGTGTTACGTCCACAGCGCCATTAGCCGGGTCAAGTGCCGCAACTGCACCTTCGGTCGTAAAGCTCCAGATGTCACCTTTATGCGTTTCGACAACATCGAACTCATCGACACGCCAGTAGTAAGTCCTGGCCATTTTAAGTGTTCCGGGAGAATAGTCCGCAGTTCCCTGGGGGGGTGCTCCGGCGGCATTGTCCACTTCATCAAAAGTTTCACCGAAGTACACGTGATGCAGTTTCGCACCAAAACCCGGTGTCCAGCTAAGGCTGTCATCGACCCCTACAGCCTCAGCGCCATCGGCCGGGACTGGCAAATATGCTGTCTTGGGGGGAATCATAAAGCTCCATACATCACCTTTCCACGGGCTGTTCGGCTCAGCGTCATTAACCTCATCGATTCGCCAGTAGTAAGTTGTTCCCGGAACGAGACCATCCGGATAAGCGAATCCGGGGAAGCCGGCAACTAAAAACGTGTCGGTCTGATTGCCCTGAAATGTACTTTCAGCACCAACGTCCACATCGTTAAAATTGTCACCCAAATACACATCGTGTGAGACGGCATAATCACCCGCCCGCCAGGCTATGTTTAACCATGTATCGGCATGTAAGGCACCGTCGGCTGGAACGGGACCTGTGGCCTGTGGATTATCACCAAAACTACTTTGCCCGGCATACCCCAAGGTTGATATTTCATCGGAAGTGAGGGGGATATCCCAGATGGCGACGGTCGATACATTAATAGGAGCGTCATCGCCGTCCTGGTTATTGCCGGCGGCAAACAGCAGAAGCGTATCGGCAAGACTGAAACGACCGTCGATTCCCTGCTGGTTTCCCTTGAATATTTCAACACCATCGACATAAAGATCATGTCGAACGCCGTTATCGACCACGACGACCATGCGATACCAGGTGTCTGCCTTGGTGGTAAAACCAGAAGCTCCGGAATAACCAACGGCACCGATTCCGATCGCGCCGGACGAATTAATGGTCCAGTCGGCATCACTGGCGTTGGTCGGGTCGGTCTGAAAGAGATCGTTGTAACCGTTGGGAGGATCAGACAGACTGCTGGGCGGGTAGCTGAAATCAATGAGCAGGGTCCATTCGTTTACTTTGGCACCGTCGCCATTGGGGGCGATACCATGCGTGCATATGAAGTAACTGCCTTCGCCGATAGCCACGGCACCATCTTCGTCGCTGACGCCCGTGACATTCAGAGCTGAGCCGACTATTTCCAAGGGGGCGCCAACCGTAGCACTATTTTGATTCGGAGCATTGAATTCCCACACACCTTTCGGTTCGGGAACAGCCGCCTGTACCTGTAGCGTCAACGTCACAATCAAGAACCAAAAACTAAGCCTTTTCATAACTCTCTCCTCATATAGTTAAGTTAACGATATTAGGTACTGATCTCCGATGGATCAGTCTGCTTTTACTTAGCTCTGCAAGAGCTAAATCGTTGTATATCGATCTGACATTTCCCATTTGCACAGTTAACAAACATAATTTTCTTCGTACATTACTAATAATCTTACCATATACCCCTTAAAATAACAAGAG
>CAZIAN010000729.1:0-2440 GCA_964537355.1 uncultured Pirellulales bacterium
CGGCTTTCCCGCGGTGATAGAGCCCCTTGAATCGATGAATATCAATCCATCCGATTCATTCGCACCGTATTATCTCGGTGACCTGCTGTTCGACTTACAGCCTGATGAAGCGGTGAAGCTGTGGGAAAAATCCGCCTCACTCGGCACGAAATTCCCGATTGTATACAGGAATCTCGCAATAGCATACTCGCATCAGGAAAAAGAAGATGCAATCAATACGGCCATTGCAAATCTGGAAAAGGCAGTTTCTCTCGAACCGAAATATGCAATCCATTTCTTCGAGCTTGACCAGCTCTATGAAGCAAGCGGAGCATCACCCGAAAAACGCCTGACAATTCTCGAAAAAAATCACCAAACTGTTACAGGACGCGACGATGCCATCTCGCGTGAAATCACATTGAAGGTGTTCATGGGCAAATACGACGATGCGATAGAGCTTATGAAAGACCGGCAGTTCAATATCTGGGAAGGCGGGGCACGTTTCAATATCAACGATTGCTGGACGGATGCCTATTTGCTGAAAGGCCGGAAAAACTTTGCTGCCAAAAAGTATAAAGAGGCCCTAACCGATTATCAGGCATCAATCGAATTTCCCGAAAACCTAAGGGCCGCAAGAGCTTCAGACAGAAGCGGCCGCGATGCGGAGGTCTCCTACTGGACCGGACTCGCGTACGAAGCAATGGGTGAAAAAGACAAGGCAATCGAGGCATGGACTAATGCGGCTTCATCCGAAAGACTTAGAGGCCGTTTCGGAGGACGAGCCGGTTCTTTCGGCGGGGATGCCCAGCAATACTACCGAGGTCTTGCGATGTTGAAACTCGGCCAAAAAGACCTGGCCGAGGACACTTTCCGCAATCTCGTAGAATCGGGGGAAAATGCCTTACAGCAAGCCCCGGAAATCGACTTTTTCGCCAAGTTCGGCGAGCAGCAGTCCCAACGCTCAAGACTTGCCAATGCACACTATCTCATCGGCTTAGGTTACCTCGGCTTAAATGAAAAAGAAAAGGCCGCCGAGCAGATGAAACAGGCCCTCCAGGCCGGCCCCGACCACCTCGGAGCAAAAATGAGCCTGACTGAAATCGAGTAAACGTCAGTATTGAAAAAGCAAATTATCGTGAATGTTAATAATTGATACTTAACATCCTACTCTGTTTTTATTATAATATTTATACACAGATGTATTAATAACAGAACAGAAGGCTATTCCCGAACATCTTTATATAATAATGCTTGCTTTATCAAGTTAAGGAGTGGTTTTATGAGTAAACGAAAACGAAGAGGTTTTACTTTAATAGAGCTTTTGGTGGTCATTGCAATAATTGCTCTATTAATGGGGATATTGATGCCAGCGCTAAGACGGGTCAGGTCGGTAGCCAGGGCCGCGGTTTGCCAGGCCAGTCTGCACCAGTGGACACTGATCTGGTCGATGTTCACGGGCGATAACGACGGCTTTTTCAACGAAGGTCTCGGCGGAGAAAGCGAGACGAGCACGGGCAGGTGGCCGGATGAATTGAAGGCAAATTATAAAAATCTCGACATGCGTCTTTGCCCGATGGCGGAAAAACCTCAAACTGAAAATGGTCTCAATCCATTTGCCGCCTGGGGCAAATTCCCCGACGGCACATTCGGCAGCTACGGCCTGAACGAGTGGGTCTGTAACCGGCCACCCTCCACCGCAGGTGGTGAGGAAGAGAACTACTATAAGAATATTTATAGAATCAAAAATACTGATAAAGTACCAATATTCCTCGATTGCTACTGGTATGATGTATGGCCTCATGACGTTGACCAGCCTCCAACGACGGATGGCTCCACCGTAGATATGAAAGGCAGAAATGAAATGAGACGTGTCTGTCTGAACCGGCACAACGAGACAATTAACTGCGCTTTTGCGGACTGGTCTGTCAGGAAAGTCGATTTAAAAGAGCTATGGACATTTAAATGGCATCGCAACTACAACACTGCGGGCCCGTGGACTATAGCCGGCAACGTTCAGAAAAGTGATTGGCCGGTTTGGATGCAAAATATGAAAGACTACTAATCGATAAGAGACTAAGAAATTGTATGGGTCCGCCAAGGCGCGTCTTTGGCGGACCTTTTTTATTTACTTTGTCCGTTCGAGTAAAACCGTAGCCAACTGCCTCAGGCAATCGGCCTTTTTACCGAATGATTTTAAAAGAGCTACCGCCTCATCGGTCAGTTGCTTTTGCAGCTTCTTGGCTTTTTCCATACCAAGAACGGAAGGATAGGTACATTTTGCGGCCTTGACGTCCTTGCCCGCCGTCTTGCCCAATTGCTCGCTCGAAGCACTCACATCAAGGATATCGTCGGCGATCTGAAAGCTCAGACCGATTTTCAAGCCGTATTCACAGAGTTTCTCAAGCTGCTTTGCCGTCGCCCCACCGCAGATAGCTCCCATCGCAGCGGCACACCGAAACAT
>CAZIAN010000730.1:0-2432 GCA_964537355.1 uncultured Pirellulales bacterium
CACAGTATCTTGCCAAAGAACACCAGGAAAAGATAAACAATTTGCAACAATGTATTAATGCATGTGTTACAGAGTACGGTATAAAGTCTTCCGAATTGCACAGCCTGTTTGAAGAACGGCTTTTTGTCTTAGTAGAGTTAGGACTGGCACAGAAAAACTCAAATAATTTGGATGAAATGTTTGATGCGATAAAAAACGCATTTAATCAGGCCGCTTTAATGGTTAAAAGTGTTGATGTCGCTCAACTGCGTGCAGAAAAGGAGGCATTTAATAATAGAATAAGGTCAATTGAATCAGAATTAAATGACATCGAAGAATCGCTAAAAAAAGTTGAACAATTAGTCATTAAGGATGCAACAATTGTTGCCACGACATTAACACGAGCTTATTTGAAGGATTCAATACAAGATCGACGTTTTGATACAGTTATTCTTGATGAAGCTTCAATGGCACCAATCCCAGCTTTGTGGATTGCGGCAAGTGTTGCTGAAAAGAATGCCGTTGTTGTCGGTGACTGGAAACAATTGCCACCGATAGTTCTTTCTACACATGCACTATCTAAAAAATGGTTAGGACAGGATATTTTTGAAGTTGCCGGTCTTACAAATAATTTCCAACATTCATATCTCATCGATTTAAAAGAACAGTTTCGTATGCATCCAGACATTAGTTCGATTCCAAATGAGTTGTTTTATCAAGGCAGGCTTATAGATGCTGATTGCACCACAAATGAAGAAGAATTAGAGAATTGGTATCGTGTTGGTTGGGAGCATGATGCTCCAGTCTTATTGGTAGATACCGCTTCAGTGGGAGCATGGGTGACAAGTGTCGCACGTGGAAAAGGCTCAAGTCGTCTTAATTTTTTATCGGCAACGATATGTGTCGATATAGTTGATCACATACTTAACGAAGATCGCGAAAAACTTCAAAAAGGAAAACCTTCACGTGTGCTTATAGCATGTCCATATCGACCACATGCTAATTTACTTGACTTGTTAATTAAGGAAAGTGGACTTCAATATGAAGTTATGGCTGGAACTGCACATTCGTTCCAGGGATCAGAGGCTGGAGTTGTGATTTTTGACTTAGTCAACGATGAACCTCAGTGGAGGGTTGCTATGTTTACTCCAAAATATGACGATAATGTAAAGAAGTTGTTGAATGTTGCTCTCACAAGAGCAAGACGCCGCTTGATTATCGTTGGTGATTTTGAATATATAAACAAATGTGCAAATAAAAAAGCGTTTGTTAGAGTTGAGTTACTGCCATTTCTTTTGAATAGATTTCCTGTGGTAGATTCTTTGGACATTGTAAAATCAGGATTGGCAGCAAGAGCTGCAAAGGCACAGACATCCGTTTTGGGTGGAGATATCGAAGCTGTTGTAAATAGGATTGTCGTTACTCAAGAATCTTTTTTCCGCTATCTTCGTTCTGATTTTGCTAATGCTCATTTCAGAATCGTAGTATATTCCCCATTTATGACACAGAACAGGATTGCACAACTTGAACCTCAACTTCGTGCTGCAATAGAAAGAGGGGTGAGCATTTATATTGTTACTAAGCCGTATTGTGACCGTACTAAAAAGGAAATTCAACAATACCGAATGTTGGAAGATACGCTAACAAATTGGGGGGCTATAATAGTTCACAAGCGAGGAATGCATGAAAAATTAGTATTCATTGATGATAGTATCTTGTGGGAAGGTTCATTAAATCCCTTAAGCTTCAGAGATACCCAAGAACATATGGAGCGTCGTTTTAGTGAGAAAGTATTTACCGAGTATGCCAGTACGTTACGCCTGAATGAGCTCATAGAAGTTTACAATGATGGAGCACCAAGGTGTCCCATATGTAACAGCGAAATGATAGCTTGTGAGGGCAGGGATGAACCTTACTACTGGCGATGTGTTAATGAAGACTGTAATTATACCCGAAGCATAGACCAACCAGCTATACAAGGGGGGATTATTAATTGTAATAGATGTGGAGGAAAAGTTGAATATGGTGCATGGGGTGGAAAACCAGCTTGGCGATGTACTGAGAACCGTCACCATCACCAGAAAGTAGCACGTACACACCTTAGGCTACCTAAAATGCGAGCAATAATTCCAAAACGAAAACTCGGGGAGCTTGATAGACACTTTGGTTTAAGTCCGTCTCAAAAAAACGAAAATAAAAACACCGGACAGGAACAATCTTTCCTATTTGAATAGAAGAGAGACTCGAAATGTTTGAGGCCATCCAGAAATATAACAAGCGGCTGGCCAATAGGATGAGTGCTGAATACAGAAGGTATAAGAGTATAGATCCCCGGCCCCCGGCAGGAAAGCAAGTAAGCAGGCACCGGGGGTAAACTTTGAAAGGACCCGCCGGGGATAAATTTAAAAAAATGGAAGGATACTTTGTTTATATTCTGGCCGGGGGTAAAAAAG
>CAZIAN010000731.1:0-2418 GCA_964537355.1 uncultured Pirellulales bacterium
GTCGGTTTTGAGACATGATATTTACCCAAACGGCGGATTTGCATCTAATGTCATTACTACTCTCCTCCATAGACTCATAAGCATTAGCACGTATTGCGATGGATTTTCCAATTGTGATGGTGAAACATCTTAGTTGTCCTTTCTCGAAAATAGTTTATCCAAATAAGACAAGATTGTCAACAAAAAATTCCTAATAATGAGGATTATTTTAAGCAATATATAAGCCTTAATAAAGCACCTGCAGTACGGAAGGAAAGGAAAAAGCGAGATATCCGCAGGGGCAAGAATAAGCTATCTTACATCATTCTTTTTCTTTTGAGCAGCCAGCCGGAAAATGTTAAGCCAAGGCTGCCGAGAATAACGGCAGAGGGAATAAGCGTAAGAGTAACGCAGAAACCGTTAGTATAATATCCCTATTCAGCAGGTAATCAACAAAGCTGCCTCCTTTCCACCGAAATGACTTTGGCTGGGCTACCCGCCCCTGTCTTTATTACTCGCCGCCACCATGCTCCATGTAGTCTGGTCCAAAATACAAAACCAATGCCGCCGCCGCTTACTTTTGACGCTGCTAAAACTGCTGGTGTAGGTGGTACAGCACCGACTTGGTATGCGATATCTATAGTCTGTGTAGCTGGAGGTGCACACGGATATCCGGCCGCAGGAGAAATGACGTGAGCGAAAACTTTACCTCCACCAACGGTAAGCGTAACTATATGGCATCCTGAGAAAGGGCCCGTCGCAACCCACGATGCTCCTGCCGCTCCCACAACTGGTGTGTAAGTGCCAAGGCCATGACCCGCTGTCACCGCCACACCAACGGCATTCGGCATTCCGTTTCCAAGGTAAGGTATCCATAATCCGGGGCCTCCGGCTGCTGCTTGAATTGTCAATCGTTTTAATGCTGGATTCCAGACCGCATCTACTGATCGTGCCTGTTGCGTAACTGAATCGTTTACGCCATTTGCACAGGTCATGTCCGACGGTCTCTCCAACGTGCTCCAAGTCCCGGCGAGGTGCTTTATTTTGTAAGAACCAAAAAGACCCCGCTCTAATTTGTCATTAATCTCTTGTCCGTTCATTTCTTTCGTCCTTCCTATTTAACAAAAATGCCGTAAAAAAAGAATTGACCACCGTCTCATAATATAACCTCCTGTTAGTGTAGTGTTTTGGAACGACTCGCTACTGATATGATTATAAACCTAAAGCCATTAAATCATAGGAATAAATCATGATGAAACTATTTATTTTTCTCTTTACGAAATTTGACACAGCGGCGGGTGGAAGCAACTGATCATACGTATTGAGCGAAGTGGATGGTCGTTCTCAAACATCCAACTTTAGCTCACTTTAGTCACTTTAGCTCACCTTAGGCACTTTTTTCAAACAGACAGTGAGTTCTCTATGACATTATTTTAGTTTTCACTCGATTTTTGGCCCTTTTTATGGTATAATACACAATAATTGGAATAGATTCACAATAAATCAAATATCAATCGTAAATAATCAATCATAAGTCCGGAGGATCAATCCATCACTACTAAAGCCCAAATTTATACCATAGGTATCCTCGAAAATATGCAATATTCAATACGATATACAACCTACGAAAGATTACGTACGAATTTATCAGCTTTTTATGCAAAACAAAGCCAAAGTCAAGTAGGACAAAATCAATGTAAGTTCTCTTATAACAAATACATACGCTTAGTTGGACAATTGGTTATTCAGACAAAACAAAGCCAATTCAAAGCCAATTTAACCCAAAACAAACCCAATTTAACCCAATTCAAACCCAATACAAAGCCAATCAAACCCAATTTTTACATGAGACTGACATATGAAAATGACTAAAAAATCAAGGGTATCTCGAAAAATTGCTTTTGTAACGAGAACGAGCGAAATTTTCTCTCGCAAGGCGGAGGCACAAAATCGCCACAGGCGTAGCCAAAGCTACGTCGAGGATGATTTTGTGCTGACAACGCATCGAGAGGAAATTGCAGCCGTTCGCAGTAAAAATGAATTTTTAGAGGTGCCCAAAATATTCGCAATCATAATCGCCCTGCTGTTCCAAATTCAAGCCTTCGCCGCCGACTGGCCCCAGTGGCGTGGCGTTAATCGCGATGGCATCTGGCACGAAAAAGGCATCATCCAGAAATTTGAAACCCAACAACTCCCAATCCGCTGGCGCGTAAAAATCGCGAACGGCTACAGCGGCCCAACAGTTGCCAAAGACCGGGTATATATCACCGACCGTTTAAACTCACCAAGCCCTATCGAGCGTATCCATTGTTTTGACGCAATGACGGGAGACTCAATATGGTCTCATAGCTACGAAAGTATTTACAAAAAAGTAGGCTATCCAAACGGCCCGCGTGCTTCAGTTACCATCAACGATGGCCGGGCTTATTCACTTGGGTC
>CAZIAN010000732.1:0-878 GCA_964537355.1 uncultured Pirellulales bacterium
CACCGGCTGAGTACTTATATCCATACATGAATCCCATGCTTGTATAAGGTTCCGGAATATTCCTGGTTGTGCTTATTGATGCTCCATACTTAATACCCGCCTTAGCACTTGCCGAAAGCAGATCAGGAATCTTTACTTCAAATTTATTGTCATCCTTTTTCTTCTTATCTTCCTTATCCTTTTCATCTCCTTCTCCAAATAGCTTTGCAACATCAAATCCTACACCGGCGGATAAACCGAGACCAATTTCGGCAGAATATTTGAGCTCAAAATCCAGTTGATCCCTATGGGAATAGCTGGTGAACAGGAAATCAATATTGCCAACCGCTTCTGCGCTTCCTTTCAATTCAGCTCCAATCGGAGAATCACTTCCATCATCATTTTTCAGATTAATTCCAATACCTGCTTTAGCACTTCCATAACCATTATAATTCAATCCAATACTGTTTGAATATGAAGCTGATGCGACATACGGATCATCATCCAGGAGTGCTACACCCAGGTAACGATGAAGCGGTGAATCAAGAAACTGAAAAGCAGACCCTGCCAGCACAATAAATTTAGCAAGTGCAAGCCTGCCACTGGTGTTCTCATATTCGAAAATAAATTGATCCTTCATAAGAGCATTCAGGTTGACACCAATCTCAGCTTCCGCACCTGCTTCAACAGGACCAAGTGTGGCCTTTGCCGAGACGCCGAGATTTATTCCGGCACCTGCTTTAAAACCTCTCTCCAACAGGAGGTTA
The DNA here is from genome assembly GCA_964537355.1 of uncultured Pirellulales bacterium. Lineage (GTDB taxonomy): Bacteria > Planctomycetota > Phycisphaerae > Sedimentisphaerales > Anaerobacaceae > NIOZ-UU13. Next base: position 747 of record CAZIAN010000732.1, read on the forward strand.
ACCGGTTCCTCACCCGAACCATGATCTTCAACAAGCAATCCCACGGAAGCTCCAATCTCTTGTTTTAACTCTACTATCGATATTCCCTCCTTCAACCATAATTTTCCTCCCCACATTTTTTTATAATCTCTG
>CAZIAN010000732.1:888-2410 GCA_964537355.1 uncultured Pirellulales bacterium
AATGCATTTGTTGTTCGGGTGGAAATGGTAACATCTCAACACCTATCTGCTTTATATAGAAGTTCCTGGCTGACGGATAGTTCCCAATCATATCCCATGAAATCGGAATGGATACAATCCCTTTATAGTTTGTATATAAAGTATCTGCAATTCCTTCTACAAAAACTTCTGCTCCATAAACAGGATCATGTGTTTTCCTGTCAATTACCTTATAGTATCGGTATGCTGTACCACCTACCTGCACCTCTGATATTTCCGGATTGACTTTAAATGTGATGGTATCCAACAAGTAATCTATGGTACGCTCTCTTAGGTATATATCCATCAGATAAGTAGTATCCTTCCTTACCTCTATATTTTTATAAATCGTGTCCCTGTGACGTGCGGCAAAGGCCTGCATCTCATCGTATTTTATGTTCCACAAACCGTCTTCGATACCCGCATCGGCCGCATATAACGTCTGTGTCTTGGTCTCGAACACCTGCCCCGCCTTGAGGCCGGTGCCCATGAAGGCGAGCAGCGGCGCGATGATGAGACCACCCACCAAGAGCAAAATCAGCACCATGATGAAGGCCCCACCCCGCTCGCCACGGGCCAACCCGCGCCACGACATTTTTGTGCTTTTACTCATATTAAACCAACGCCTAAAATTTCAGCCCGGAAACCGGGATACGCCTGACGGCAATACTTCCGTCGGGAAACAATGAGGATTTCTAACACTCAAGCTAGGTCTTCATCACACTCTGCAAGTGTAATTCCCTAAGCTATCCGAAACTGAATCATCCGTACCCACATTATGCAGGTACGGAACTCAGGAATACAATCGCCTAATATAATGAATCGTATACGACTGTCCCGAAGAGGGACGTGGAGGTGCCGGCGGGCGTAAGGGTGGTATCAGTCGATTTCCCAGGTCAGGGTCTGCAGGTTTCCCGGGGTGTATCCCGGCAGCTGGATGCCGTCGTAGTAGGCATAGTTCTGGGTGAAGTCGCCGTTCTTGGTGGCATCGATTTCCTGCGCGATTACGCTCCCGTTGACCGTGGCATCCTTACGAAACATGATACTGCCTTCCGGGGCATATATCAGGGCGCTAACGGTGGCTTCTTTACGGAAATCAAAGTCTCCGGTCAGGGACATGAGCAGAGAATCACCGGTCAGACCGAAGTCATTCGTTTTACAAAGACCGATATCTTCGACGGCAATCACCGTCCCCGAACCGGTAAGCTCACAGTCCTTGTGGATGTCGATACTGCCCTCGACATATATGGGCCCCCGGATATTAATCACGTTATCCTTGGCGATGTTCAGGTCCTGGCTGATGTAAATCGGGCCGAGGTCGGTAACATCCACCCCATTACCTTTACCGATGTTAAAGTCGCCCACCCAGAACTCCACATCCTGCGCCGCCTGCTTTACGCTATCGGCAAAGGCCGCGTTTTCCTCTGGCGAAGGGAACTCGACCCCGGTATTCACTATTTCCCCGCCGCTATGCTCGAAATTCTTTTTGTGCGAAAAAACCCCG
>CAZIAN010000733.1:0-2408 GCA_964537355.1 uncultured Pirellulales bacterium
AATTCGATTATAGCCAACACTGGCACCTTTCATAACAAAAACCATGAAGTTATATAAATATTAGAGCGCAAAAGGAAATGTCATCAATCACTATTTGTGTTTTTTTGATTAAGCGCGCGCTCTACCATAAAATTGCCTTAAGTAATAATCCTCATTGATTTGCTGCGTCAACTCCTAAGCCTCATTTTTCAGCCATTGTTAAGCCTTAAAAATAATCGCAGAATATTAAACGACAACATAAGAACCCAGTAGGTTGCAACTATGAATAAAAAAATCGATTATGCTGCCAGAGATAAGATGATAGATGAAGTTTTAAAGAAGCATAAAGAGCTGGACGATATTTGCCATGAAATCTTCTTCACACTAATGGCATACAAAAAGCTCAGATTCAACGAGCTATTAAGAGCACTCAAAAAACTGGGAATAAAAATCACACAGCCAACTCTGAGCGAACACTTACCTCACTTAGTTGAAAAAGAATTAATCGAACGCAAAGAGGAAGGTTTCCAAAACGTTAGTTACAGATTGACTGAGGAAATAAACTCCCTTCTGTATGTTTCTCAAGACGACCTTGAAGAGTGGGTTAAAGACCTTGAAAAGTCTGGGAAACCGATCCCTCCAGTAACTAAGATGGTAACATCTATGAAGTCTGGAGCGAAAGATCATCGCAAATATTTGTCTGGGAAGCAAATAGAAAAAGAGATTGCCCGCGACCTAAATCAAGTTTTTAAGTACTTTCTGGACGAACTGAAAAATTATATTCAACATGACATAAGGCTAGATAGACAAGAGAGTGACGAGTCTTTGGAAATTAGTTGGAAACCCCATTTATAGGCTGCTTGAGAAACGCATTGCAGAAAACTGCCGTAACAACGAAGCGTACAAGAAGAAACTATTTGAAAGTATTGACTTACTAATAGATGAATTAAGAAGTGATAAGGAATTACTAAGACAAAGAAATGGGAAAGCTTTATTTTAGCCTTAAAGCACCCTTCTCGGCTAGGTTGAAACTACTTTCTTTTTGTCTCTACATTTTAATGCTGAAATCTGAGCATAATTTTTAATATTTTCGACTGTCAAGAGTTGCTTTAATTTATCAACATTTTTTTCATTGATGAATATTGGTTCCTTACAGAAATCATGCAAAGCTATGCAGAGTTCACCGAGCTCCTTGAAGCCATCTAATGTAAGCATGAAATCAATAACTTGCTTTTCTCGATTCTCTAATCTGACCATGTACGTGACACTGTAAACATTTGGCCCTTTGAGCCTTGCTACAATTGAAATTTTGTAACCTCCCCAGTTTCCCTCATTCCATATAACATGGTCTACTATTTCTGCGCCCAACATATTCCTCTTCTTAATTGAATTAAGAGCTTATTTGAAAGAACTCACTTATTATTTTTAATACATTATTATATTGATTTCCGCTACAGGTTAAACTTCACCATTTATTGTTAAAAACGTAGGTAGATAGTATATACTTTGAGAGCAAATTATTTAATCAGCCAATTCTCAAGATTTGACAATACATCTTAAGTTAAGTTTTATTGAGTTGCAGAAGTGAGTTTTAGGATTTCAGTTGAGCAAAACGTGAAGTTATGTATTATGTTGACAAGGAAAGGCTCAGCGGGCTTCGCCCGCCTCGCACGCCCACCTCCAAGCACTCTTTCTTGTAAGAAAGAGATGCCAGAAAGAACTAGGCGATGGTCTGGCATCGCAAAAGCGCGGTCTTGCGAGTCCGCTCTTTTAATCCTCGATGGTTGCCCTGCATGACGAGGGCAACGCAGTCAAGAACCGCTATGTAATTTTTTATTCTACTGCTACGAAAACAAAGCGCCGACATAAACCCAAGCCTTGCGAGGTTTCGGTCGTTTAAGCCGACACGAAAGGTTTATTGTCGTCGCAACGACGGAGGGACGCATATCAGCCCCGCTATGTTCAAGGGCCAAAAACCTTTGGTTAATTTGCAACTTGTCAGTACAGAAATTTAATTGCTATGTTATTGTCGATTCACAAGTTAAATATAAGCATGGAATAATAGTCTAGTGGTTTGGGTTATGAGCAAAAAGAAAGCTCCAACTAAAATTGAGAAAGTCAAATTCGTTTATAACAAAGGTGACTCGGAAGCAGTATATGTCAATGGAGCATATGGCGGAATTAGTCCTAAAGGAGAATTATTATGCAATTTCTTTTTTGAATACAAAGATGTTCCTGCTGAAGAAATAATGCCATTAGTGGATGGAAAAATTAAATCTGATGAACGCGTTATCGTTCAAAGAGATTTCAAGGAAGAAAACGAATTTGTCGTAAAAAGAGATATAAAAGCGATGCTTATTATACCCGCTTCCGAAGTTGGTACAATCGCGAATTGGATGCTTGATAAGCTCAAAGAATCTCGAATAGTT
>CAZIAN010000734.1:0-2399 GCA_964537355.1 uncultured Pirellulales bacterium
TCTTGTTCTTACTCTTTCCTACCGATTGTTTGAACCTGTAGCTTTCGCCGTTCATCTCAAAGATATGACAATGGTGAGTCAGGCGATCCAGCAACGCAGCGGTCATCCTTTCTCCCTGGAAGACCTGTACCCATTCACTGAATGCCAGATTACTGGTAATCAGCAGGCTGCCTCTCTCATAGCGATCAGCAAACACCTGGAACAATAATTCTGCCCCGGTCCGGCTGAAGGTAAGATAACCAAGTTCATCACATATCAACAGTTCGGCCTTGTCCAGTTGACTCAGGAATCGTTCCAGCTGATATTGCTTTTGTAATTCCTCTAAGCGATTCACAAGCGATGCGGTCGTAAAGAAGCGTACTCTTCTTCCCTGTCTGCAAGCCGCCATGCCTAAAGCAATCGCCAGGTGTGTCTTTCCAGTGCCGGGACTGCCAATAAGACAACAGTTTCCTCTTTTATCAATCCATTCACCACGAGAGAGCCCCAGAATCTTCTGTTTGTTTAGTGAAGCCATGGCACTGAAGTCATAACTCTCAAAGTCCTTATGGGCCGGGAAGCTCGCCTGTTTGATTCGGTTTTTAAGGGCATTGGCAGTTCGGGCAGACACCTCCAGTTCCGTTAATCGCAATAAATACTGCTGGAAGGTAGCATTCTCAGAGGAAGCTTCTTGAGCCAGCTTGTCATACTCTGCCTTCATCGTCGGAAGACGCAGTTGCTTAAGATTGGTCTTTAACAGAAGGTTTTCATTATCAGACATAACTTACTTCTCCTTGATTTAAGGTTAAATATTGGTCAAACTTACTCAGATCAGGTCTCGGAACCTCAACCTGAGGATAATGGATATTCGAATCTATCGGTTCGGCTGATGCCGGATTCTCTGCCATACGGTTTACCTTGTGGATAATCATCTCGGCGTTGATGGTTGAATGAACCAGACAAAGTTCAATTGCTTTTTGAATTCTTTTGACAGGATGTTCAGCCAGCAATTGCAGGATGCGGATATAGTGTCTGGCGGCGGCGAATGGTCCCAGGCGACTCTCAAACGTCTGCCGAAGTGCAGCAAAACAAGCCGGAAGCTGCCAGTTACGAAAAACGTCGGAATGATCCAGCGCTGCGGGGCGACGTCCTAAAACTGCCAGGTAATGCAAGGGATTTAGAATCTGTTGATTACGTTCGTAGCAGCGTCTGTGGCAGGCGATCTGACTGTCACGGGCCACAATCCTAATATGGAAAGGATAGGCTTTAATCGTCACATGCTCGAACGCCCAGCGTCGTGGAACACTATAGCGGTTGTATTCAAAACGGATGGTCTGGTATTTATCCACCTTGACCTCGGCCGGAACATAAGGATCAAAGGGAGGCTGAGGTAAAGCTAACGCAGCTGCTTTATCCTGCTCAAAACGCTCTGCCACAGTCTCCGTCTTGCCGGCAACACGGTGCCCGAGCTTATTAAGGCAGCACCGAAGCAAATATTCGTTCAGCTCATCGTAGTCTTTAACTTTTGGTACAGGGGTAGCCCAGTCCCGCTGCAGATCATATACGCTGTTTTCAACATGAGATTTCTCATTGGCTTTAGCCGGCATACAGAACAAGGGCTCGAACATGTAATGACTTGCCAGGACACCATAACGGGGATTCATCTGGCGTTTTCGTCCTTTGAAGATTTGTTTGACGACTGTTTTGGGATTGTCCCACCATAGTTCTCTGGGAACACAGTCAAAAAATTCAAATGCATGGACAAGTCCTGTCAGGACGCATTCAAGTTTTTCGGTCGGAAAAGCCCTGCCAAACCGAAAGCTTGAATGACTCCATGTGGTAAGCAATACGGGCACCCGCTTCCTGCCATCCGGAAAATCAACATAGATGTGTCCGAAATCGGCTTCCAGACGCTGACCGGGTTCATGGGCCAGAGGGATAAATGTTTCCCTCTGCTGTTTGCGGTGTTTTTTGACATATCTGCGAACCTGATCGTAACCGCCTTTATAGCTGTACTCGTCTCTAAGCCGCCGATATATCTTTGATGCTTTATGCCTTTGTTTGATCGGCTGAGATTGGTCATCGAGCAATATCTGATCGATGATGTGCATGAAAGGTCCCAGCACCGGTGCTACTGTCGGTTTAATGCGGGTGTATGGATGTGGCTGGGGGTTGTTAAGTGCTTTTTTGACCGTGTGATGGGAATGATGGTAGGTCCGGCAAATAGCCCGAATACTCATTCCGTCCCGTTTACTGGTCCGAATTTTTACGTAATCTTCCACCGTAAGCATCCTTTGCCTCCGTAAGTCGTTATTCTGTCATTTTGAACTGAATAACAACTTACGAAGTTTGTTACGGTGTGGCTATTTTACTTGCCGATTTCTTCAACTTACCCGTGGCTGTTTTGCATGCTGATTACCACT
>CAZIAN010000735.1:0-2398 GCA_964537355.1 uncultured Pirellulales bacterium
ACTGTTCTGGTCGTTTCCGATAACACCCAGACAGTAAGGCTTTCCCCCCAATGCGGCTATATCGGCCGCAACCGAGCCTGCCCCACCGCAGCGATATTCACTCTTGGTAACTTTCAGTACCGGAACAGGCGCCTCCTGACTGATTTTTATCGCATCACCGAAGATATAAGCATCGAGCATAAAATCGCCCACAACTAAAACTTTCGGCGAGCCGAGATTCGTTACCGTTTTCAGTAAGTTTTCATACATAAAATATAAATCCTTGATTAAAAGGTCTTAAACAATATCATTACAGGCCTCGCCTTCTTGTTCACAACACAGCAGCGGGGCGTGGCATTCTCATTTTTCCAACAATGACAAATCTTTCCTTCTTGGATGCTCTAATTACATTTTCGGCATTTTACCTGCTAACGTCTTTTCAATCAAGCCCCATAATTTCTCCTCCCCGGAAAGAAATTTTATCTCTATGCCTATATATGCAAGTGGAATCTCTGTTTTGGACGATGCCGGCAGGGTGATTTTGTTCTGGTCTTTCTGTGTAGTCAGTATCAAATCCGCCTTGAACCTTTCGGCCTGTTCGAAAATACCCGCTATACAAGCCTCTGTGTAGTGATGATGGTCGTTAAAGATTTTTGAACCGATAAGCTTAGCTCCTGTCGTTTTAATTGTGGTCAAAAAAGACCCCGGATTTCCTATCCCGCAAAAGGCAAATATCTTTTTCCCTTTTAATTGTTCGAGACTGATTTCTTTATTGTCTATTGATTTAACGTAAGCAGGGGCATGTATCGACCTCGAAATTACTATATTAGGATTGATTAGTCGCAGTTTTTCCTCAAGTTCGCTTAATTCATTTTCAGCGATTTGGTCGCACCGGGTAATAACAACAGCACCGGCTCGCTTAAGCGATGAAACAGGCTCTCGGAGTAGCCCTGCCGGAAGCATCCTGCTATAGCCAAAGGGCAGCGTCGCATCAATTGCTACAATATCCAGGTCTCTTGCTAATCGCCGATGTTGAAACCCGTCGTCCATAATCAGCACTTTCGGCCCGAATTTAATGGCGGCTTCTTCCGCACCTGCAACACGGTCCGGATTAACAATTACTTTGACCTCAGGACAGCTCTCGGAAAAAATTGCAGGCTCATCTGTCAAGTGTTCAGTCTCTTGTGCGCTTGTTTTATAGCCTCGCGTGAGAATCGCACATTGATAATCTGAAATTATCTTCTTACAAAGCCATATTACAAGCGGGGTTTTACCCGTTCCACCTGTTGTTATATTGCCGAGGCTTATTACAACTGCATCTGCACTATGGGTCTTCAACCATCCCGCCGAATACAGAAAGTTCCGTAACCGAATAGCAATCGAGTAAGCGGCCGCGGCAAGTCCTAAAAATAAACGCAATATCACGGCACCAGAGCCTGACGTTTGACCCGAAATTAATTTATGAAAATCGTCTTGGTCCACTGTTTAACCGGCATTTAAGAAATAATTTACAGCGAATAATAGTAAATGGTCGATGGTAAATAGTAAAGTAAATCTTGCTTTATGTCTTTGGGAGAGAATTGGAATATGCAAAGCAAGGTGTGTAAAAATGACATCTCTTGATTTAAGTTCTATGATTATGGGATGTACTGAAACATGCAGATATCGAGTTTAAATCAGAAGTCATGATATCGAAATATTTATAGGAAGGCCAGGTAAGATGATAACGCAGGATGATGTGATTTATTTCATAATCACCGACAGGTTCTACGGAACAGATAGCAGCAACAATGCTTTGGTTGATACGAACGAGCCGAGAAGGTATCACGGCGGTGATTTTGCAGGTATAATTGAAAAAATACCGTATCTGAAAAATCTCGGCATCACGGCGTTATGGATAACACCGGTCTATCTTAGCGTCGGTCGCGTCGGTGAGAGCGATGGATATCATGGATACTGGGCACTGGATTTCAATAAGGTCGATCCGCATTTATATTCTAATGACCCAGCTTTGACCCAGGGTAGTAAGGAATACTTAAAACGTCTCTCTGATAAATTGCACGAAAACGGCATAAAGCTCATACTCGATATGGTGGTTAACCATACCGGCTATCATAATGAAACTTATAATCAGTATCCTGAAAAAGAAATAAAAGACGATTGGTTCAATGAAGGCAATGGTGATGATTTGATTAAAAGCCAGTTATGCGGCCTGCCTGATTTAAATCATAGCAAGCCGGATGTAGTTGATTATTTTATCAACAATATCACCGAATGGATTGAGCAGACCAGGATTGATGCGATTCGAATGGATACTGTAAAGCATGTTGAAGACACTTTCTGGTATCATTTCAAATCCTATGTTAAGGGTAAACATAGAGATATAACGCTGATAGGGGAGGTGCTGGAGTGGGATATC
>CAZIAN010000736.1:0-2395 GCA_964537355.1 uncultured Pirellulales bacterium
TGCGGTTTTGATTACTTGCGCGCATTACTCCATATTTTCCTGATAGTTTCTTCCTGAGAATATCCGATGGGACAATTCGGACTTCTGGTGTTGGCACGATAGCTGCCGAACGTTTCGTTCGGACATGTTATCATCCGGCTCACGGGCATCTGTAAATGCCCATTGGAATCGGTTTCTTTAATCCAGTCGTATGCATATTCGAGCCATTGGTTTCGGTATTCCTCGCCCTGGAGAGAGAGCCATGAAATCTCATCCCATCCCCACACGAAAATAGATCTGGTATCGGCGAGGTTCGGAGATCTGCTTCTGCCGTAGTTGTCGAATTCGACGAGGTACGGCAGGCTCCGGCACTTCCATCCTCTTGGTGAGACGCACCCCTTGCTCTTAAGGAACATGGCATCAAGATGATTCACTTCCAGGACTGCCTCATAGGGCTTTTCGGGAACCTCCTTTATGCGCAGCGGAAATGAGTTGAAATCCAGAAGGCTTACGCCGTCGACAATCATGCCCCACGTCGGTACGTGCGCATCCAGCAGCACCAGATGACGACGGGCGTGGGTCTTTGCATAAGCACGTATCCTCGTCAGCAAGCGGGACCATTCCTTCAATTCCGGGTCGGCCATGCCGATGAGTCCCACCTGCCCGAGGTGTAGGGCCTCGCAACCGAGATTGATATACGAGCCGGCAAGGTAGTAGAACCATAGTTGCGTTTCAAGCCTCGTGATATCCGGGACGCTGCTCCGGCCCCAATGATTGACGAGTTTGCCGTCCTGGTTGAGCATGGCTTCGTATGAAAACGTCCTATCCTCCGCCGGCAGGCCAAACTCCTTGAATACCCAGGAAGGAATCTTCACACTGTTCACCCTTCTGCTAATCGTTTCGAACAGGCATCCCTGGAAGATAACGTCCGGGTCAAACGCATGGACTCTGTCGATTAACTCCTTTGCATCCGTCCAGAAGTTAGTGTCGTTCAGACGGTCTTCTCCGTTCCAACGATAGATGGCACGGCCGATGAACTTGGCTCCAATGTTCCGGATCAGGCGGACGTCGTCTTCCCTGTACAGATATTCCCGGTTGCCCTCCACCTTTCCCGTAACCAGGAAATACGCCATTGTCACGGAACGGTCCAGATAGTTCTCCAATACCTCCCGCGAGATAGTTCCGTCGAAATGATAGTCAAGCTGCTGCGCCTTCAGGGTGTCAACTACTGTGATCTCTTCAATCTTTGCGTCCTTCTTGCCAGTCAGGTCGATACCCCGCTCCCGCATGACCGTCTCGAAGACGTGCATCCGAGGGTCGCCGCCAGATTTCACCATGATTCGCCTGGCTACCTTGTCATAGCTGAACTTGCTCCACGGCCGGCCGTCGCACAGCAGCTTCTTTGGCTCGGCGACCAGGGGCGCCGACCAACTGCCGTCCACCTCGCGTTTCCAGCCTTTGATCAGGTCCGATCCGCTGATCGTCACTTTCTCACCCGTCATTGCGCGGACCGTCACGCCATTATTTTTCGGGGCCAGGACCTCGCGATATATTCCGCCTCGCAGCACGATAGTCTCTCCCGGCCGGGCTATCGCGCACGCCTTGGCCAGACTAGCAAGCGGTACGGCCGGATAGCCCCAACCCGGCTCATCCACGGCGGCCGGGTGACGAGGATCGACGTAAAACACATTGGGGTACTCCAGGGCTCCGATCGTCACGCCGCCCTTGCCTGCCCCGATGGCCGGGCTTCCATTCTTCAGGCGAAAATCCCGCTTCCGGTGATCAACGAAGAGCGGGTCCTTGTCGTTTATGTTTGTCTCGGCCGCAAGGGGCGAGGTCTTGAACGTCAGGTTATACTCGATAACCGGGTTGGCGGGGGTGAAGTCCATGCGGTCGTCGACGGCCCGCTCCGCCTCGCAGAGGATATTATTGCGGATCAGCCCTCCGGTCGATTCGGCGCCCCGCAGGCCAATGGCGGCCCAATTCACCGTCGAGATGGTACAGTTTTCGATCGTCACGTTGAGCGTCTGAATGATGTCCGGGCCCCAGCCCCCTCGCATCGTCGGCGAATTGGTCGAGACGATGTTGTGCCGGAAGGTCCATCCCCGAACGCTGCCGATATGCGGCGCACTCTCCACCATGCACATCTGATGGAAATCAAAACAGGTGTTGTATTCGAACAGTAGGTCCATCGCAATCTCGCCGTTGTTCGTGAAGGTCTGAAGGCAATCGACATGCGCGGTCTTGATCTCCTTCCGTGTGCTGCCGTGATAGTAGTTGTACCGCTGAATGCAGCCTTTGCCGAAGAACCGCGAGTAATCGCAGTCGTCGTACCTATTGCCGGGGGCGTACATGAAGAGGCGGCTGACTTCGTTGTTCTCCACCAGCCAGTCCTCTCCGCCCAGGATGAAGCCGT
>CAZIAN010000737.1:0-2388 GCA_964537355.1 uncultured Pirellulales bacterium
TCCACCCCGCCGTCAGAGACCTGTGGTTACTCAAACAAACCGCCCCCGTGGCAAGTTTTTTCGCTGCGTTCAGCGCCGGCATCAATATGGCCATCAATACCGCAATCACAGCAATTACCACCAAAAGCTCGATAAGTGTGAATCCTCGTTCTTTGTTCATAATAACATTACCAGTCTATTTTATTCGGCCGGAAAAGTCCTGAACAAAATATCAGCATACACCACTATAACTCGGAAATCAAGGGAAATAAGTAAATCCTGACTGAGCATCGCCGCCTTCCTCTTCAGTCCCTTCACACCAAACCCGGCAGCTATTAAACGGTTCTATTAGCCTGCGCAGACAGCTAAGCAGATTGGCGTATTCTCCATAGACAGCAGTATCAATTCACTTCTTGAGTAAATGCTTCTCGAACCAGCCCACCATAGCCTCGGCTGCACGCTCGCTGTCTTCACCGCGAAATCCATGACCGGCACCCTTGATAACCAAAAGCTCACTGGTTACTTTTTTCTTCTTGAATTCGACAAGGATTTTCTCACTGTGTTCGAGCGGCACAAGCTCATCCTTGTCACCGTGAATAAGCAGTGTGGGCGGGTCGTCTTCGGAAACATGCAGCAAGGGCGAGTAGGCAGCCCCCTTCTCTTCTTCGAAATTCAGGGCCGGATAATCGTCAAGCTTGTTGATCCAGGGACGAATATCGGTTGGTGGAAAATAAGCAACCACAGCGGCGACCCGGTCGCTGACGCGAAGAACTTCATCTTTCGAGTTCGGGTCACCATCGTCTGAAGCCGTGCCTAACATCAAAGACAGATGTCCACCGGCACTGCCACCGGTAACCCCAAGTCGCTCGGGATCGATGCCGAACTTCACCGCCCGCAGGCGGATAAAACGCACACTGCGGCGAACATCCTCGACGATTTCGGGAATCACATACTTCGGGCTGCTGCCGTGACGTACGGCAAATACTGTAAAGCCTTTGTCCAGCATCGGCTTTACCCAGCCGACGCTCTGTTCAGGCGGACGCCATCTTGAACGCCAGCCCCCGCTGACCATAAATAAAATACCCGTTCCATTAGCATTTTGTTTGGGCTTGTACACATCGAACGTCAAAGCCATGCCGTGCTTATGCCCGTAAACAACATCCGGAATAATTTCAACACCCTCAATGGCGTGGGCGTCAGCAACACAAAGAGCTAAAGAAATAATTATAAGGCTTCGGATCATCCACTTCATAGCCAACCTCTAGATAATTGGTCAAAATATTGATAACATTATACGGCTTGTCAAATTTCCAGGACCGGTTCATTCTATCGTATTAACGATACAGTTTACAAGAGTTTTTTTTGTATTCGCTCGTGTTTGTACAATGCACACAAACCCAGCAGCATAAGGCAATCACCGGCAAAGCTATAGAACAAACCATCCAGAAATGAATTCCAGGAAATAACAGAGGTCAGCCCTGCAGTATTTCGATATCTTCGGGATGCAGTCGTTTGAGTTCGGGTAATTGATTTCGGCCGAGACTGGCTTCAATCAGAACTGAGCTGTCCTGATACTGTTCTTTAAGAATCCGGCCGTATGCACGCAGAAAACTTTGTACTTTGCCGTTCGACTGGCTGCTTACAACCCGAAGCACAAGCTCAGTGCCCCTGTATCTTGAAGTGACAGCCTCGCTCAGTTCATCAAGACCGTAGCAGGTTTTAGCTGATATACTTACCGCATCGGGGTATAGCGTCTGAAGTATCTCAAGGTCGCTGATTTCCCTGACAACATCGACCTTGTTAAATATTTCCAAAACAGGTTTTTCGCCGCAACCTATTTCCTTGAGAACCTTATTTACAGACTCGATTTGCTTTAGAGCATCGGGATTTGCCACATCAATAATATGCAGCAGTAAATCGGCATTGATGGCCTCTTCAAGAGTGGCCTTGAACGAGGCCACTAATTGATGCGGCAAATTTTTCACAAAACCGACAGTATCACTTAACAGCACCTCAACCCCTTGTACCGGTGACCATTTTCTTGTTCGAGTATCAAGCGTTGCAAACAGCCGGTCCTCGACAAATACCTCCGCATCAGTAAGTGTATTTAAAAGTGTGCTTTTGCCCACGTTGGTATAGCCGACCAGGCAGATTTTAAATAATCCTCTCCGGCCGTCAATTTCGCGGACCCTGCGTTTGTCGATGTTTGCAAGTTCGCGTTTTAGTTCCGTGATTCTTTTGCTGACTAACCGCCGGTCAATCTCCAACTGCTGCTCGCCCGTCCCTCTGGTTCCTATACCACCGACCGCACCGGCGGCAGTTGCCCCACCCGCACCTGCTACACTATCTAAGTGGGACCACATACGGGCCAATCGTGGATATGTATATTCCAACTGGGCCAAATCGACC
>CAZIAN010000738.1:0-2388 GCA_964537355.1 uncultured Pirellulales bacterium
CACCGTTGTGAATATATCGCATGACACTGAAAGGCGTGTTTTGTTTCTGCATCTTCTCAAGTTCGCCGGGGAGCCTGTCCATCACATACTTGTACGAATGCGGACCAGTAACGTCTCCGAAAAAACCGTAGCTGGACTGGTAGTAAACCAATATGGATTTGCCGTCCGGACCTTCCCAGCGAAATGCGTCAGGTCTGCCGTGGCGGAGGACTGCCGATTCGTCCCAGAATGTGTGAATGTCATTTCTCCCCCATTCGAAATATGTCGGCAGTCCTGCGAAGAAATACTTTACCCCTGCGCCGGCCATTACTGTGGGCAGTCCCCAGCTAAGACCCGGCACATCGGTTATTGAGCCGGTCAGGATTTGGCCGTCGAATTGATGAGCCATTCGAAATGAAGGATACATAAGGCGAACAAGCCCTTCATGGCCGCACAGGGCACTGATTTCATTGCCCATGAGGGCCCCGATTTCGATTCGTCCCTGTTTGACGTACTTGCCCAACTCTCCGATGCTTTCTTTGTCTCTTGTTTCGACGAAGTGCTTCATCGCCCAGGCACCCTCGGCAGTGTAGCGGTACTTTGCTTCGTCGGGCCAATTGTCGGTTTCGCGGCAGAATCGCAGGATGTCATCATAAAAGCCTGCATATCTGTTAAGGACGTTTTCGATTGTATCTGTGTAACCCAGGTCGTGGTGAGTAATAGGAATAAAATAAACGTTCCATTTTCTTTGCGGCTGCCAAATCATGTTGTGGCGGTCTTGTTCTGCGCCTTCCATTGTGAGAATAAAAGTCACCAGCTTGGCTTCGCTGATGTTTGGCATGGGAAATTTTACTGTCGTTTCACCTTTAGAAACGGTTGCAGGAATTCTTCTCATTCTTTCGCCGGCGATTCGAATTTGCAAAGTGATTTGTACTTCCTCTTGCAGGGGATTATTTATCGTTGCCTCGCCTAATTGGCTGAGAATATTGTCCTTGTGTATAAAGAATACGGTCGGCTTGACGGATGTAAATTTCAATTGTCCTTCGGCGATGGCCGTACTACTGCAAAGGGTGATTACTATTGCCAACAGAGTAAATATTCCTGACTTGATTTTTACGTTGGGATGATTCATTCTTACCTCCTGACCTTGAGAATTCTGTTCATATTTAATGTTCAACTATTTATAATAAGATGACCTTGATTTATTGCAACCACATTCTAATAAGTACGAAGGAAAAAATGTTTATAAAGCGTCTAAAAAGTAAATGTCAGTTTGCGTCCATTAGCTTGCTGATGTTGTCGCTGTTCGGCTGTTTGACATCCATAGGCCATGAAGGAACGGGCAATGCTCGGCGGGAGCAGTCACTTGATGGGAAATGGGAAATCATCTTTGATCACGAAAACGCCGGCCGGGATGCCGATTGGCACCTGGACAAGGTGTTCTCTGCACAAAGGGCAAAACGGAATATAAATGTTCCAAGCTGCTGGGAAGAGATCGAGAAAGATTATGAAGGTGTAGCGTTTTACCGCCGCACATTCAAGGTTCCGGCAAAATGGGAAGGGAAGGTCGTCCATCTTAACTTTGACGCGGTAAACTTTTTTTCCGAAGTTTGGATCAATGACCATGCAGCAGGTTATCATGAGGGCGGATTCACGCCGTTTAAGTTTCGCATTGACAAGCTGCTAAAACCCGGCGAAGAAAACGTTCTTACCCTGCGCGTAACAGGCCCTATCCTGATGCAGAACAAAACTATCGACGGCGTGGGAAAGATGGAAACTCCGCAATGGCGTGGCGCGATTGCCGGCGGTATCTGGCAGTCGGTCAGACTTATCGCTACCGATGATATTTACGTTAAGGACGTTTTCATCGAACCGAAAATTTCCGACAACACAGCGACTTTCCACATGGAATTGGAGCACACAGGAGTAAAGAGTACTCCAGCACAAATTGAAGTTGCAGTACGTTCGGTGAGATCGGGAAAAGTCGCCGCGCGTATGAGCAAAGCATTGCATATGGAACCCGGTATCAAAGAACTAAGCTGGACGCTGAATATCCCAGACGCTGTGTATTGGTCGCCGGACAATCCCCACCTTTACCGTGCCGATATAAGCGTAGCCTATGACGGCAGGATCTCTGATAGTTGGAGCAGTCGATTTGGTATGCGCCAATTTACAATCCGCAACAAGCGATTTTATCTAAATGGCAAGCCAATATATCTAAAGGCAACATTTTTCGAAGGTTTGTACCCGACAAAGCTGGCATATCCTGACAGCCGCGAGATGGCCATGCGCGAAATCAAGCTGGCTAAAGAAGCTGGATTCAACATGATACGCCCCTGGCGCAAACCGCCCCCACCTATGTGGCTTGATCTTGCCGACGAGATGGGTGTAATGACCGTCGGTTCAATG
>CAZIAN010000739.1:0-661 GCA_964537355.1 uncultured Pirellulales bacterium
AGCGGCGTGTATTGGCAGGTCGGCAGTTCTGCGACTCTGGGTACAGACACGATGTTCGCAGGAAATATTCTCGCGGACCAGAGCATCACCCTGGTTACCAGCGCGGACATTCTGTGCGGTAGAGCCTTCGCGCTAAATGGTGCAGTGACGATGGATACCAATAGAATCTCCAACAATAACACTTTAGAAGACTTCGATAGCGGCCGCTCCGACTTCGGCAGCTACGGCTTTAGCGGCGGCACCCCAGTCATCCCGGTCCCAGGAGCATTTCTACTTGCCTGCTCCGGGATAGGGAGTGTGGTTGCCTTTAGAAGAAAGTTCTATCTTGAATCAATCATATCGAGAAGTGTGTGAGCGGGCGGCGATGGCAGTTGGAAGAGGTGGTAAATCCGACGAGGCGCCTGCTTGAATATGTTATGTATAGAAAATGAAACGTTTATCATAGGATGTGAGAATGAAGAGCCGATTGCGAGGGGATGATCGGCACCCCCATCCCATCATCCACCCAAAAAACACGAGTTTTCGCAAAAAGGCAATGTGTTACAGAGAGTACAATATGTTTTTTTCATTAAACATATTATACTCTTTTTGTATGATAAATTGAAGATTGTAAAATCGTAAAATCGTCACCTTATCTCGAACGAAAGATCCATCTTTTGCT
>CAZIAN010000739.1:671-2385 GCA_964537355.1 uncultured Pirellulales bacterium
ATTTCGCAAAAGCCGAAAGTTCAACGAAGATTGTGACCGGCCTTTCTTAAGAACCTGAAAAGCCTTTTGCTTATTAGTTAGCATTTGTCCATTTATAGTTTGAATAACATCAGCATTCTCAAAACCAAAATTTCGCGCCATATCTAAATCATCTAAACCTGTAATACATAATCCCTCTTTTTTTCCATTTACAATGTAAGGTGCTACTTTCATATTTTCTAAAAAGACTTCCATCCTCCGAACCTGTTCAACATAAGCTTTCGTATTTATATCTCGCTCAGCGGGCAAAATAACATTTGCAGACTCAACAGCATTTTGTCTTTGGTTCATAACAGGTTCTTCGTTTTTATCAACAGGATCTAAACCTACTCGGATCGTAACCATCGCGATGCCTATCGTACAGATCAAGGAGCAAAGTACTATTATATAACCCGGCCTTATTCTCTTTGACAATTCAGTCATAACTCTAACCTCCTTACATAAGAACTCTATTTTTTAACGGCTTGCGAATCACTGTCTTTCCCCCCAACCTTTGTATCCCCCCGCGTCAATGGGCTCGTTGTTACCGTTCATAGGCAAAACAAATGCTTTGAAAGACTCAAAGTCGTTAAATTTATTCCTGTGCTAAAGACATATTTTTTGTTCAAATTCCTCACGTTATCTTGCCACCTTCTACTGTAATATTATACGATTGCCAATAGCTGCCACCGATAACAAGTAAGGGTTTATAGAAAATGTATGATAAGCAATCATTATTTTATATCAATCAGGGTTATACCTGTTTTTTTGTCGGGGAAAACCCTTACACCAGCTTAGAGTTGTCTCTGAACTTCCCTTTTCTAAAGTGGTTTAACGTTCTAAAATGTTCAAACTCAAGCAGAAGGTATCTGAGGTAGGTTCGGGGGATTTTGACGCAAATTAGAATGAGTTGCGGGGCTTTCTGATCTCACTGATTTCGCGTCCTGGGATAACCTAAGGAGTTAACCTGGGCCACTTCTGCTGATTCTTCTGACTGGAAACAGACCCTTTCAGAATTCCATTCTTCAAATAGTAGCGTTGAACTTTGGGATTATTATAGACAAAAATCTCGGATTCTCCTTCTTGGTCAATCAGGTCCGGCTTACCAAGACTTGCCGTCAATTCTTCTTTCGTCATACCTTTTTTGGCCAATTCATTCAAAATCGCAAAGCGAACTTCTTCGGATGTCTCAGGATTTGACTCCAAATATGATTGTTGACGGCTTGCTGCCGCCTGGCCTTCGCTCGTGAAATCGAAGTGGACTTTTTTGGGAACTAATTCGTCGGAAGCCCCTGATGCAAGGTCCACAGCGCCGCTTGTAGCACCCCAAATTAAAGTGTTGGTCCAAAAAGAACCTTGCAGTTTATGCTTAAGTTCTTTTTGTTGTGGCTCACAACCTGAATACTCAGCAAACAAAGTGTAGTCCTTATTGCGGACAAATTCAAAACTTCCGGGTGTAGTGATAGACACCCCCGTATAAGATCTGACTTTTATGCCAGGCGGCTCCGAAGTGACAGGGATATTTTCGTATTTGCCCGTCATTATCGTAGCACAACCGCTTTGGAACACGAAAGCACAAAGCAGGAAGGTTAGAATCGGCTTTTTCACTTTGCGCCAATCCCCTTGTGCCGGTGCTTCTTTAGACTCTTTGAACGGTGTTTCATGAGACGGTTCGGATGGTATCTGTTGAGGCTCT
>CAZIAN010000740.1:0-2375 GCA_964537355.1 uncultured Pirellulales bacterium
TGATGGAATTACAATAATTATTGAGAAAATTTCCTCTGACAGATACAGTTTAATGTTTAGATCCTAATCGGCTAGATACGAACAGGCTCCTTTCCAATCAAATCAGACATTATTTACAAATAGAATGATGACCAAATACTATTCCAATAATTAACCTGTCACGGAAGCCAGTAAAAGTTTTTTCATTTGCATATCGTCCCTTCAGGCTGGTTGAAAGTAGTGGTCATTATAGAAGGTTTTTCTGGAGTGTTTTTTTCTGGTTCGTTTTTAGCTTCACTCATTAGAAAATATACGGAAAAATAGATGTTATTTTTGATTCTTAAGACATATCGGGATAGGACCGCCCCTCACAAGGCGGCCCTCCCACACCACCGCACATACGGGTCCGTATACGGCGATTCGGCTGATCAAGGCAGTAATCAGATCCAAGGGAAAACAAGACCGAGAGATTTAAAGTAGGCATCCGGCAAGGCAATATGAACCCACTTGACTCTGCTCATCCTCCAGGGGCCTTTTCTAGCGCACCCGGTTGTAACAGCAAAGTTTCGGTGGACACCCCGTTTAAGGAGTTCTCCTACACGGGTTCGACGATTCTTCCAGTGTTTCCAAACCAGCGCTCGAAGACGCCTCCTGATCCAATGGCTCAGGGGTTTTAGCCGGTTGAACGATTCGGTAATACCGTAATAGTTCCACCACCCGTTCATAAACACCTTTAGTTCGCCGATTACCTGCTTGGGACTGCGCCCGCGGCGGCGAGCCGTGATTTCACGAACCCGCTCTCTAAACCGCTTGATCGTTTTCCAGTGGATGCGGATTTTCGGGTTATCGCGTGAATTGATCACGCAGAATCCAAGGTATTTGCTCTTCCACGGAAGACTTACGGCGCTTTTATCTTGGTTTACCTCCAGTCGCAATTTCTTAACGATAAAGCGGCTGATGCTTTGCATAACTCGATTCGCTGCCGGTTTGCTTTTGACAAATATGACACAATCGTCAGCGTAACGGACAAAGCGAAGACCACGCTTTTCAAGCTCTTTGTCAAGTTCGTCAAGGACCACGTTACTGAGCAGCGGAGAAAGCGGGCCACCTTGGGGGGTGCCCTCTTCCGTTGCCTGCTCAAGACCGCCGATCATGACACCTGCGGTAAGGAAACTCCGAATGAGTTTCAGAACGCGTTTGTCATTGGTCCGGGTGACCAAGCGAGCCAGCAGTCTATCATGGTTCACTCGGTCGAAAAATTTGGATAAATCAATATCCACGACATACCTGTATCCCTGCCGGACGTACTCACGGTACTGACGAATAGCGTCATGTTGTGAGCGGCCAGGCCGGAATCCAAAGCTCGTTTCCGAGAAGGTATGATCCCAGATCGCGGTTAAAACTTGAGCTATGGCTTGCTGAATCACTCGATCCAGCACGGTCGGAATTCCGAGAAGGCGTATTCCTCCGTCGGGTTTTCCGATCTCCTTTTGTCTTACCGGCATGGGCTTGAATTTTCCTTCAAGCAATGCCTGCTCAATCTTTGTCCGATGACGTTTCAGGTACCTCTTTATTTTGCGGACGGTCATGCCGTCCACGCCAGGGGCACCCTTATTCTTGATAACACGCTCGACTGCGCGTCTCATGTTGTTCCGCTCAAGGATTGACTCCATGAGCCGGATCTGACCTGTCGGGCTTTCAGATAGTCGCGACGCAATGAACTCTTCAGAACTTGTATCCCGAGACACAACTGTGTCCGGAAATTCCAAGTTCAGCTTAAGCTGTTTCAACTGCTGCAATGAATTCATTAGAAGCGTCTCCATATTAACCCTCTCATTTACCCCCGCCATTCGGCAGGTGGGACCGTTCGGGCCTTCACCGGAGTGAAGCCCCTCTTTATTCAGGGCTCGTTTCTCCGGCTTAATATGCCCTCTGCTGACTCCCGTTACGCGGTGGGCTCCCCTTACGGTTCGCTCACTCGTGGTTTCTGCATGCTGTCGAGACCATTTGTTTGTGTTTCCCGATTCTTGGATCGGGCTCGTCAGGGCCATGACTCGAAATTTCCCTGACGCCGGGGTTTTGTTTTACCGGTTTTCCCTTATATTCCGGTATGTTCTCAGTTGCAGCTCCCTACAAGACGTAACGGGCCTCCCGGGGTAAACACGTGTCTTTCCGCACACGAGCGCCGAGTATACGTGTCTGGCCTATGGCAGTTAGAGGACTTTGTCCTGTGTTGCGGACTCGTCCCGCCAGGCCCGCCTGACTCGATTTCTGTACGTCGCCCCATGCGTTTGCGGTACCCTGCCGCAGCAAGGCCACTGCCTTCCCAGGCACCATTGCTGGATACCCGGTTGTGATACCGCTACACCCTTCGCCACTACCTGGCTGGGTCTGGG
>CAZIAN010000741.1:0-2375 GCA_964537355.1 uncultured Pirellulales bacterium
CCCAGGCCAGATATATCCTGTTGCTCCCGGGTTCACCTTCATTAAGGTCATTGTATGATTCAAAATCCTCTACTATCAGGAAGTTGGCCGTGGTAAAGCTCCAGAGAGGACCCGTCCAGGGACTATCGGCGTTGGCATTATTGGCCTCATCAATCCGCCAGTAATAAATAGTGTCCCACTCAAGCTGTCCGGGATCATAGCTCTCTGAGCCACGGCTTCCAGTGCCTTTGTACTCAGGTGAGCTTGTATCGGCGTTTTTCACGGCCTCTTTATCTGTACCGAAGTAAATCTCGTGAGATGCACCATAAACTCCCGGTGACCAGGTCAGAATCGGCGTCTGCGTTACATCGACTGCACCGTTAGCCGGGTCCAGGCTCTCAACTGCACCCTGAGTAATAAAGCTCCAGACCTCGCCCTTATATGTATCGACAGCATCAAACTCATCAACCCTCCAGTAGTAAGTCTTTGCCATTTTAAGCGGTCCGTGAGTATAAGTCGCGGCTCCCTGAGGGAGACCCCCTGTAGCATTGTTCACCTCGTCAAAACTTTCGCCGAAATACACGGTGTGCAATTTGGAGCCGAAACCGGCCGTCCAGCTAAGGTCACCTTCCGGACCAACAGAGGCGGCACCATCAGCCGGAACAGGATTGTAAGCAGTTTTTGGTGGCACCGCAAAGCTCCAGATGTCACCCTTCCACGGACTGTTCGGCTCGGTGTCGTTGACTTCATCGATACGCCAGTAGTATGTTGTTCCCGGAACGAGACCGTCCGGATAAGCAAATCCGGGAAAGCCGACGACATAGAACGTGTCGGCCTGGTTAGCCCGGAAGGTACCTTCGGCTCCGTTGTTTACATCGTCGAAATTGTCGCCTACGTACACATCGTGTGAAGCTGCAAAATCGCCCGGGCTCCAGCTCATGCTCACCCATGTATCCTCAAGAAGGGTACCATCTTTCGGGACAGGACCCAGGGCATACGGATAACCTTCGTCACCTTCCATGGCGGCCAGAATCTCGGCTTCCGTCAGCGCCCGGTTGTAAACCCGCACATCGTCGATGAGGCCGTGGAAGAGACTCTGACCGTCGCTATCAGCTCCTATTCTTAAGGGCAAGCTATTGCCGGCCAAAGGCGAAGGAGCACTTCCTTTTCCCTCTATAGACCCGTCTATATAAAGTTTCACATCTCCTTCGTCAAAAGTGACTGCTACGTGATGCCACTCATCTAATGTGTAGTCAGCAGCGGTAGAAACACAAGTGCCGGAACAGGATCTTAATGTCGTCCCGGGATGAGTATCCAGGTGGGGGCCATTTGCTGTGCCTGCACCAATTTTGTCTATGATTCTACTGCTGCTTGATTCCACCTGATAAATCCATGCTGCTAATGTGAATCTCTCCCACAGTTGCAAGCTCTCATTATCCGGCACTTCAACGTAATCGTCGGTACCATCGAACTCCAGCGCGCCTCCTAACATGCCGGCTGCCCACTGTGGATCGCCATTGAAAGTGCCGTCGTTACCGTTACCGCTTGAATCGTTGGCTACAGTGCCGGAGCCCTCATCAAATCTCCACCAACCGACAAGTTCTGCCTTAGTCGTACCAACGTTCAGCAGCAAAACGAAAGAAATCAAATAAATCAATCTCCTGCACATGATAGTCCTCCTTCAAAAACTCAATATATTGCTAATTGAAATGCAAAATATCTTCACTGCGAAATACAAAGTCCTGACTTAAAAGCCTGTGACTCGCATAATAAATAATAATTCCTCCTCTATTTGGAACATTATAAGGATTACACCTGCTAGATGACCTGAAATTCTTAGATACCCGACTGTGCAGGCACAAGCCTCACTAATATTATCTATACCAAATTATCCACTTTGCTGTCAAGGATAATCTCTTGATTATGTATTAGCATGTCCTGTGTAGTGCTATAAGAAAATGCGTTACCTTTCCATTTCGAGATGCCTTAATTAAGTAGAGACTGTTAATAAAAAGTATTTTGCAGCCAGTCAGACTTATTTAACAAAGAAAGAGATTGGAAAAATGATTTCGAAAGTAATTGTTGAATTTAGATTATCGGTACTTGAGCAAGACGTGGGGTGCCTGCGAAAGTACCGACCAGATTTATGAAGGAGAATAGAGATGTCCTGGGATGAAATTTACAGACGATTAGAAGAGGAGCTTGGGCATGAACCCGAATCTGGTGAAGTTCAGAACAGGATTCTGGAAATGCTTGATGGACAATTTAAAGATATAGCGTTTGATTCACTTGAAAGTAGGTGACAAGCCCAGAAGAGAAGATCAAAACTCAACACAAATATTAATACCACAAGTTACCTTTCCCATGAGTTACAAAACGTCAGAATTCTTCGGAAA
>CAZIAN010000742.1:0-2372 GCA_964537355.1 uncultured Pirellulales bacterium
AATCTCCAGCATCACTTCCTGCAGATTAACAGCAAGAATCGACGCGAATCTTTGCTTAATTACTTAGACGAGGCCCAGCCAAAACAGGCCATAATCTTCTGCAATTCAAGACGTAACGCTGAAAAACTTCACGACCATCTTAAAAAGAAACTTACCTCGACTGAAATCATCCACGGAGGACTCGAACAGTCGAAACGAACGTCACTGTTCAACCGGTTTCGCAGAATGGAAATCAAAATAATGGTCGCCACGGACCTCGCCAGCCGCGGACTGGACTTCACCCATGCAACCCACGTCATCAACTATGACTTTCCCGCCGACACTGACGACTATACCCATCGCACAGGCAGAACCGCAAGGATGGGCAGAAAGGGTATCGCTCTGACCCTCTTTACAAAACAGGACCTGCAAAAATTAAAAACCGTAATCAACACCAATAAGATACAGCCCGTCTGGCAGGGCGGCGAACCCGATCTCAAACATATCTCTCGTAGACACAAATCGCGCAGACGCCCTTCACGCAATTTCCGCCCCCAACGAAGAAAATAAATCCTTACCCCTTTAACAATCATAATCCTCGAAATTCTCTAAACATGTTTTTTCCTGAAAACAACTAAAATAAGCTCAAAACAAATACTCGAATAAGTGACACCCAATTGGTCTTTTATAATTTTTAGATAATATTATCGAGAATATATGTCCAAAAGGACGGTAAAGGAAATTGGAAAATGCCTTGAAATTCCTACTATCGGTGATAAGATAGTTCGTGCTTAAACAGAAACTATTCAGTGTAAATGTAAGAGTGGGTAACACAGTACCCGAAATCTAATTGAGTAACGTAAAGGAGGTATTTTTATGCGAAGTGTTCGACTATTAGCTTTTGCAGCATTGTTGGCAGTAGTGTGTTGCATATCGGCCGACGTGGCAGCACAGCCCAAGCAACAAGGTCTGATCCGCGTGCTGCTGATTGCAGGTGATGATGTGGCGCCATACCATGACTGGCGTGAAATCTCTGAAAAGACACGGGAGGTGTTGGTCTCTTCTCCTCGTTTTGATGTCAAGGTATGTGAAGATCCCCTGATCCTCGAATCAAGTAGCGCCCTGGAAAGGTACGACGTTATTCTGCTGACTATGTTCAACAGGGGGCCGACTATCACAGGTCAGGCGAAAGAGAACCTGCTTGAATTCGTCAAGAAGGGCAAGGGTTTCTATGTCCAGCATCTTGCCAGTGCCTCTTTCCCTGAATGGGACGAATTCGGCAAGCTCTGCGGCCGCAAGTGGGTAATGGGAACCTCAGGTCACAGCCCGAGATCTGTATTCGGAGCCAAGATTGTTAAAGAACATCCGATTACGAAAGGATTAAAGGATTTCAGGATTTTTGACGAGCTTTATTCGAAATTGCAGGGAGATGGCCCGATTGAAGTATTGGTCTCCGCTGACTCCGACTGGAGCAAAAAGACCGAACCGCTGGTCTTCACTGTTTCATACGGCAAGGGACGCTGTGTCCATAACGCCTTCGGTCACGACCACAAGGCTATTCTCGACCCCAACATGCAGCAGCTCATCCGCAATGGAGTGGAGTGGGCCGCTACCGGCAAGGTCAAGGACTAACTACAGGCTATTTTCTTAATTGCTGTATCGATTTTATTAGGGACGGCTTCTTAATCGTGGCCGTCCCTGACTTTTATAGACTTGAAAGTGTTTAGTTTTCTTTCATTATCTCATCGTCGTATTCAATTTCAAAGCGAAGCTTATGTTTGGCCTCATCCTGGGCCAGTGACAAGAACATATTGCGCAATTCGGGGTCCTGCATCTTTGACGCTAATGTAGTGTAAAGCTTAAATGCGGCCTTTTCCTTTTTCATTGCCAGAATAATCGCACTCTGGTAATCCATGTTCGGCGAGGGCTCAATATCAACCGTATAATCGGCTATTTTAAGATCTGCTACTTCCCCTGCTTTCGACTGGACATTACCCTTTTTTACCCCCTCCAAACGGGCTTTGTGACCAAGCTCTTCTTTGGCAAAGCTTTCGAAAACTTCACGCATTGCCGGGTTCTCCATTTGCCCCGCCAGATCCGTATAAAACTTACTTGCCTCTGTTTCACCCGCTATCGCAAAATCCAAAATCTCCTCTATACTGTTAAATTCATCCATAATACGTCTCCCGGAATAGTTCCTCATTCAAATCCACTCAAGCAGGATTTTCCCGCTGAGTCTAATTTCAAACATAATACCACGATTATCCCTGAAATTCAAGATTACGAATACCATTGATGACAATTTCGTGATTAAAATGTCCTCATAACAGTCAAAGCAATGTCAGGTTCCATGATTAAATAAATAGATGTTGTTGATTGCAACTTAAAGAGGA
>CAZIAN010000743.1:0-2372 GCA_964537355.1 uncultured Pirellulales bacterium
CTACTGGCGTGTCGATGAGGCCAATAATGCAAACGCCGACAGCCCGTGGACAGGCCCTCTCTGGAGCTTCACCACGGCCAACTTCCTTATCATAGATGATTTTGAAGGCTACAACGACCTTAATGAAAATGAACCGGGGAGCAACAGGATATATCTTGCTTGGGAAGACGGTTTTAATAATCCTGCAACAAACGGATCTACCGTTGGTCATTTAGATCCTCCATTTGCCGAGCAGACTATTGTTCACACCGGTATTCAATCGATGCCGTTAGCTTATGACAATGCAGTCGGAAAATCCGAAGCCACTTTGACGTTGACTTCTAATCGTGACTGGACAGTCAAAGGCGTAAACAGATTAACAATCTGGTACCGAGGTGCTGCGGCCAACGTGGCCGAACCTATGTATGTTGCTCTCAATGACAGCGCTGTTGTAACTAACGATAATCCGAATGCAGCTCTGGCAAATGAATGGACCGAATGGAACATCGACCTCCAGGCGTTTGCAGATCAGGGCGTAAACCTTACCAATGTCACTTCGATTACACTCGGCCTTGGCAACAGGGCCAACCCGACTGCCGGCGGTTCAGGTATGATGTACTTCGATGATATTCGACTGTATCCACCTGCTCCGTAAGTAGCAGGTTACAATTAATTACTTTGTTAACGTTGTGATTTGTATAAATTATGTTAGTGAAGCTTGTGCTTGCGCAGTTGCGCATCTTTAGTTTTAAGCTCATCCAGCAGGTGCAAACCTTTTGGTTTTTCGGTAGAGGAGGATCTGTTATGCAAAGCAAAGAGTCTGTTGTAACGACAGCTTTGTACTTTGCAGTGAAGATATTTTGCATTTCAATTAACAACATATGTCGAGTTTTTTAAAGGAGGATTATTATGTCTAAGAAATTGATTTATTTAATATCTTTTGCTTTAGTGCTGAGCTTGGCAGCTAACGCCTCATCCGATCTGGTAGTCCACTGGGCACTTGACGAAGGTTCCGGCAGCGTGGCACATGACTTGTCCCGCAATGGAAACGATGGAACCTTGAATGGTGGGCCGAGGTGGGCGGTAGGCAAAACAGGAGGCGGTCTTGATTGTGATGGTATTGATGACTATGTAGAGGTCCCCCGCGTCGTGCAGGATAACTTTACGTTAATGGCATGGATTAAAACAGATACAGACGGGCTCAGCCTGGGTACACAGGGCTATCAGGGCAGTGGACTGATATGGTCCGATGTTGCCGGTGTGGCAAATGATTTTATCCTGGCGGTCCTGGGGACAAAGCTCTCATTTTTCTGTGGAAACCCGGACCTGTCGGCAAACTCAGACAGGGACATTGTAACAGGCCAGTGGGTGCATGTCGCTGCTATTCGAAATCTACAGGAACAACAAATCAGTATATATATCGATGGTGTTCATGAAAAAACTCTTGATCATGCAAATAGTAATCCATTGAATGCCCACGATGTAATCGCTGTCGGAGGAAACACCCTCGATTCGCGTTACTATACAGGGCTAATCGATGATGTCCGTATGTATGATCATGCTTTGACCGGCGTTGAGGTTCTAAACGCTATGCAAGGCCAGATATGGCCGTATGCCTGGGGTCCCACACCCGCTGATGGTGACATGCATGCTGATACATGGATTAACATTGCTTGGAATCCGGGTGGTTATGCGGCCTCACACGATATTTATCTCGGTGACAATTTCGACGATGTGGACGCCGGTGCTGAAAATACTTTCCAGGGTAATCAGATTGATACGTTTTTAGTTGCAGGCTTTCCCGGATTCGCTTTTCCGGATGGCCTCGTTCCGGGCACGACTTATTATTGGCGAATCGATGAGATCAATGACACCGAACCGAATAGTCCCTGGAAGGGCGATATCTGGAGCTTTAGTATTCCCCCAAAGACAGCATACTTTCCCGATCCGGCTGATGGTGCCGAGTCTGTAAATGTTGATGTAAAACTTGGCTGGACGGCCGGCTTCGGTGCAAAACTGCACACTGTGTATTTCGGTGAGAATTTTGACGAAGTTGACACAGCAGTCGGTGGTCTTCCTCAAGGAGCTGCGAATTATACCCCCGGCACACTCAAAATGGCCAAGACTTACTACTGGCGCGTCGATGAGTTTGATATTGTCGAAACGCATAAAGGAAATGTATGGAGCTTCACTACAGAAGGCGCGGTACAGAGTGTAAACCCGGCTAATGGTGCTGTGGATGTAACGCAAACACCCACTCTAACCTGGGCACCGGGTTTAGGTGCTTCATATGAAGTTTATTTCGGTACCGATGCAGCCTCTCTGGAGTTAAAGGGCAGCGGCAACCTTGGTTCCGAGAGTTATGAACCCGGAGAGCTTGAGTGGAACACGAC
>CAZIAN010000744.1:0-2371 GCA_964537355.1 uncultured Pirellulales bacterium
TGCACCGGGATTGGCAAATGAAAGATGGATAAGACCATTGGGATCCGGAAGAGTACTGTTTTCGTCGAGCAATTGCCAGTCTTCGTTTCCGTATGATGTGTACTCCAGCCGATAGGAATCCCCGTGAACAAACAGCACCAGAGGGATGTCATTACCGTCCGATGCGAATATCTCTTCCTGCCTCGGTGCAACAATTTCACCGAGTGGATGCCTCTGGTCCGCCGCCATAAGGGCTTTGTAGGCGTTGACACGCCCAGTGCCGATATAACCTTGAATCGGATCGATATCTCCGTAATAAACCGGGTCCGTAGTATTTTCCAGAATGGCCCGTACCTCCACGTTTGTCAGTTCCGGCCTATGAGACATCACCAGCGCGCCTACCGCTCCTACATAAGGCGAGGAAAATGAAGTCCCCGCTGTGGAAATATATTCGCCGTCAAGATCCGTTGTAACAATGTCCGTACCCGGCGCGGTAATATCCACCCATGTTCCGAAACTGCTGTGACCGGTCTTGATGTCTTCGCCGTTCGTGGATGCGACCGCCATGACATTATAATACGCTGCCGGATAGAGTGGCTCGGATGTGTCCTCGTTACCGGCACTGGCTGTCAGCAGTATCCCCTGAGCAAAGGCATTATCAATCGCTTCTTTGACAATTGGGTCTCCATCGGGTCCGAACTCATCAGCTCCGAAACTCATATTAAGCACATCGGCACCATTGGCCGCTGCGTAATTAAGGCCCGCGGCAACCTCCGCAGAGGTAATATCAATACTCAGCCGCAAGGCCATTATACTGCATTGCCAGTTGATACCGGAAACACCCTGACCGTTATTGCCCTCCGCGGCAATCACCCCGGCAACCCATGTGCCGTGACCGCCAATGTCCCAAAAGTCGAATGCATCCGGAGTGACTTCATTGCTGTCATTCTCGAAGTTCCACCCGTTAATGTCGTCGACAAAGCCGTTCTCATCGTCATCAATATCATTATTGGGAATCTCTCCCGGGTTTATCCAGATGTTGTCCTTAAGATCGGGATGATTAATATCAACTCCGGTATCCATAACCGCGACCACCACATCGCGGCTGCCTGTCGAAATGTCCCAGGCATCGGCCATTTGGATTAGTTGATGAGCATACTGGTCGGGAAATTCCGGATCATTCGGGTCGGAGCAGGTTCGATAAATGTAGTTTGGCTGGGCATATTCCACATCCGAATCCTCATTGAGCCGGGTACAGATGCTCTGGACTTTCTCGGCGGTTTTCAAAAGGTAGTACCGTGACAATTTACCGCTTCTCGAACGCGTTTTTGGCTCTGCTGCTGATGCGAGACTGATTTGGCCCCGTGTCTGATTCGCCGATCCCCCATGGGCGCCCTTGAAAATCGGACTTTTTTCATATACTCCATATTCGGTTTCAAGGCGACGGAGGATGATTTTGTCTCTAATTTCTGTTGAAGAGCCGGATTGTGATAAAAGAGATATTCCGCTTGATTGATTGTTCTTGAGCTTGACTATGACCTCACCCGGGACGTAATTTTGTTTGGCACGAGCCCTCTGCTCCTTATTCTTACCTGCAGATGCTGCGGGGTCCTTTTCTCCCGAAGAAGACTCAGCTCTCAATATTCCCGCGGTCATAATCAGCACGGCTGCCCCAAAAATCAGCAATCCCGCTTTCACTATCAGCCGGCCTGGGTTTGTGTTATTTATGCTCATCTTCTCCGTCCTTTCACGTGCTGTCTCTTTTGTCCTCTCTGATACCGGTGCCTTGCCGCTAATCCGGAGCCGGACAATGTATTAGCTGTTTTAAGGCCTGCTTTCCAAGCAATGTCCTCAGGTTGCTCTCGAAGCAGTAAAAGGCAGGTTTATGGCTCGGGGTAACATATCTCCCCTCCTTCAGATACCTATCTAATCGCACGAGAACTGTCACTATTATACTAATAATAGGGATTAACAAAGTCAACAAAAAAATGAAGGATATGGAGCTGATTTATGATGCTGGCAAAACGGCCCAAATTATATCATTATACCCCCTGAGCGCTCCTTGGGAGACTAATAAACACCATATACCTCTAATCCCGGGTGAAAAATTTTCATTAATCTTGCTTAGCCGTTGTCTTCTTTTTACTATTCCTTTTCCTGATAATAAAGCTGGCCAGAATAATGAAAAAACCCAAATCCAAATCGGCAACGCCGGCTTTGGCCTCTATCGGGATAAACGGAACAATGTCACTGAGCTTCAATTCCGTATAACCTTCGGGCGGCTCGGTGTCAAAGATGTCCTCATCAAGTTCGACATTGTAGTCATGAAAAGTATTGACTTCGTGCAGAATCAGGTCGTTGAACATGGTCATAAAGCTCTTACCGAAGAACA
>CAZIAN010000745.1:0-2365 GCA_964537355.1 uncultured Pirellulales bacterium
CCGCAGTGACGAGGGATGAGGGTAACGCAGCAGATGGGCGTTTTCCGACAGCCTCCACGGAATCGGAAACCCGCCGGAGCCCAAAATCTCTTTGTGTATGGGCTCCAGCATCCATTACTATAGAACCAAAGCGGCCCAAGACACAAGTGCTATTTGTCTAGAGTTGAAAAGCTGGAACGTGGCACAAAGATTGCAAATTTCATTAAACACCGATTTTCGCGGTGATTTAACCGTCACTGCAGTATAAAGAATCGGCCATGGTGGTCACTTGAATTTCAGGTCAAGTTCCACATCGCCGAGCCAGGAAACTTTCCTGGGAAGCCGGTGCCAGGGAGCGTTTCTCAAAATTGGATTGTGAGCCCTTCGAGGGAAGGTAACAACAATCCGCTCGGCGGTCATATTCACATGGCCCTTGCCTTTGACGAAATGGCGGTAGACACGGGCAGCGTCGCAGTACTCGAAGCCCCTGAGTTTACCGGCCAGCATGCTGTACAGGGTGTCGGCAATCATGGTCATGATCACATCAAAGTGCACTTTGGTCAGAATCGGCGAGGACAGCGCGTTGAGGTTGAAAAACTTGACCGCCTCGGAGATGACGTTTTCCACCCGCCAGCGGCGCGCATAGTCGCCGGCGATGCGCTCCACCGGAGAATCGGTATCGTTTGTGATCAGAAACGTCGGCCTGGAATGCCCGTTGCCGCGCATGACCACCTGACGCAGGCTGCCGTTGTAGCCGGTCAGTTCAACCATGGACTCGTAGACCTGCGGGTTTTGAAACTTGCGCTTGGCATGCGGGATGTGGATGCGCTTCCAAGGGCCGAGCGAATCCAGCGCTTCGATCAGGTTCTTGCCCCTGCGGCGCAGGGTGATAAATTTGACCCCGAGCGTTTCGAGCTGGGACAGGTTGGCATAGGTGGTGAACTTGGAGTCGAAGACCAGCATGGGCAGCACACTGCGGTGCGCTTTTTTCCAAAACGACAAGAACTCCAAAACCTGGTCGTCGGCTTCGCCCCGCTGGATGTCGGCCGCAGTGTACAAGACCAGCTTGGAGCTGGCATCCTGGCCCATCAGGGTCAGCGCCCCTTTCATCCGCTTGTTTCGGGCACCGGCCCAGTGTTCCTGCAGCACGGACTCGTTGCCAAAGTGGGGGATGGTGTGAAAGTCAAGGTTGACGATGCCGCCATCGTAAAGCCTGAGCCGGTTGGCCTGCCGGACAAAGGCCCTTTGCAGCTTGTGCAAATGAACAGCGTCCAGCGAATAGGAATAGGTGGACATGGCCGTACACTTGGGCAGCACGTTGAGCCCGGCAAACAGACCCAGCCCGGCGTCGAAGCTGTGATCGTTCATGTGGGCAAAACGCTCGGTGCCGATCAGCTTCAGCGACAGAAAGGAGAGAAAATACTGCAACGCGGGGATCGTCTTGCTGCCAGGAAGACCGGCGTCCTCGACCACATTCTGCAGATTGAGCCTTTCGATAAACGGGACAAAAAGGAACACGCCAGCCGAGTCGCAGTCGACCTTTCGCGTGGCGCCCTCGGCGAGTGTCCGGGACACTTCGGGAACCCGGGCACCCTGGACGGTGAGACCGATTTTCAACCGGCTTCTGCGCGGCA
Source organism: uncultured Pirellulales bacterium (assembly GCA_964537355.1). Taxonomy (GTDB): domain Bacteria; phylum Planctomycetota; class Phycisphaerae; order Sedimentisphaerales; family Anaerobacaceae; genus NIOZ-UU13. The sequence goes on from CAZIAN010000745.1 coordinate 1,614, forward strand.
GTCGCCGGTAGCCTTCTTCGGCCAGCACCCGCTCGACGGTGCGAACTGAGACTTCGATGCCCTCTTCGCTCAGCAGTTGGGTTATCTCTCCTGCCGAAAGCTTGTGCTCGCGCCATATGCAGATTTTTTGCCGCGTGGCTCTGTCCACGGCTCTGCGATTGATTTTTCCTTCCGGGAGGGGTTCGGAAAAATCGATCTTGTCGTGGGAGAACTGATGCCGGAGCAGGTTGATGTAGGCGGGGGAGTAGCCGAATCGGTCGGCCACGACCTTTGCCGGCAGCCGGTCGACAAAGGAGGCTCTAAGGGCCTCGTAGCGGCGCTGCCAGTCGTGCACGGGATGGAGGAAGAACTTTTCATTGGCCATGCCGCTCTTATAGCTTATGACGTTTATCATGTCAATTAATAATTTGTTAAAAATACACAATGGGCAGTGTACCCCAATGAAGGTGCCGCAACATATTGGTCTTTTGCGTTGATATCACTCGCTTTTTAGAAACAAGGGTTGGGGTACGAATTTTATCTGTTTACATTTTCACTTCGGAGATGACAGATTTTTGACGTCATATCGTATAAGAGCAAACGATGGCGAAAAGTGATGTTTGTATCTTAACTGATTGATTTGTCGTTATTAGTTACGCTTTGCGCCAGGGATTGGGCTTGAATGCTTTATATGAAAACCCTATCGCGAAAATCGGTGTTTAAGGGAGTTTTTCAACGGTTCATCCTGAAAAAATATGGTTATATCAATTTTT
>CAZIAN010000746.1:0-2365 GCA_964537355.1 uncultured Pirellulales bacterium
TTCATTATCAGCTTATTCACCAACCTTTTTATATTCCGCGCACTACTCCTCTGTAAGGCGCTTAGCTCCTTATTTGTATAAGGATATCAAAAAGGCCGTTTTATGTCAAGAAGAATTTTTCAAAAAAAGTGCATTTTTTTTAAAGTTGAGGATTTCGAATTGGATACTAATGCTTTTATCTTCTTTTTTTATATGTATTTATGATCCACATCCCAATAGTGAGGATTCTCAGTTTTTATCCGGGATTTTTTTGATTTTTGCTATTACTTCATCCTGTTCCTGGTCGGATTCGGGCAAAGTCAGCTTTTCCATCAGCCAAAGCTCCCCGAACATGAGCAAAACAGCGATCGGCATCATGACCAGGCCGGCAAAGTCGTGGAAGAATTTGTCTGCCGCTTCCGAGCTGATCTTAAGCATGAGAACCGCCGTGACGAAGATTCTCACGATATTGCATATCACCGCTACGGGAATACTCGATACAAGCAGGACGGCTTTCTGGAGCCGTGAACGCTTCACCATGTACGCGATGAACGCAGCGACAATAACGAAGGCCGTCAGCATCCGCAGGCCGCTGCAGGCCTCTGCGACCGCCAGAGGGGTATCCTGATTCAGCATCATGACATTTCCCTGCTGGCTGACCCTGATACCGAATGCCTCCATAAGAAAAACCGCTCCCGTTGTAGCCATATTCTGCAAAGGTCCGCTAATCATGTTGTGAACGCGTCCTGGCAGAGGGACCATAAGCAAAAGGATCAATAGTATCCATAAAACACGCCGGAACACCTGCCTGCCGGCGACCATCAGGACCAGGCCTGCTATGGTCAATACCAGCGAATATCGCTCCGCTGACTCAAACATGAACAGCAGTCCGTAAGTCCGCCCTGCCTGTGCCAGCATAAGCAGTGCTATTCCACCCGACCAGCACGGTTTTAGCAGGCATTCTCTAAGGTTCTTTCTCTCACGCCAGACAAGAAATAATGCAACCAGGGGAACGAGCTGGCCTGCAGAGTAGTCATCACTTCCTTGCCAATCCTTGAAAAGAACCACAATTGTCGGCCAGTACGACCAGAAAGTTACGGCCAGCAAAGCAAATGTAACTGAGATAAGCATTAGGAGCTTATCCTGCATCTGTTTTTTGCCGGACAATTGCATTGCATGCCTCCGGCGAATACGGTTTTCAACCATTCTCCGCTCCCTCAAACACACTGCTGGTATTAAGGCTATCGCCCGATTGCTGACCCTCTTCGGTATCTTTGAACAGTCGGGATATCAATGAAGCGGATTCGACAGCAAAGGTACTGACGGTTCGCGTAGCCGAATCGGCGGTCTGATTCGATGAGATGGAAGTGACTATTTGTACTTGAGCAACATAACGAACCGTGCCTGAGCCCCGCCATGCCTTTGATCGCAATAGCGAAACGTCACTGCAATATTCTCCGTCTACAATGTAGTAATCCAGAACTACGACTTTTTTTGTAGTCAAAGTGCCGCGTGAAAATTGCATGATATTACACGGCAGTCCTGTACCATCGCTCAAGGGCAGTTCCATGGAACGCTTATCAAGGAGTGTCCAACCGGCCCCCGTATAGCAGACCTCCGGGCGATGAGGCATCAGGTCACGTGCTTTGACGCCGGTCGCGACGTATAGCGAGATGAATTCAAAACCATTGTTTCGGGAATAACTGCGGTTGATGTGCGCATCAGTATCCGTCGCACGGACAATGGCTTCGTCCAGGGGCACTTCCCGGCCTGTCCAATCGCCAATTTGCAGTGGTAATAATTCCAAGGCAGCAGGTGATATTGGAATGGTGTTCAGGGGAGCGGCAAGTCTAGCAGCCAGAACACGGTATCCCAGGCCAAGAATGAGCATCAGGAAACTTGCTGTTATCGCGGCTATCATAACCGGACGTGGATTTTGATTCTCAATTTTCATAATTCGTTCTCCCTCATATCTATTTCAGTTCCTGTTATGGAAAGCCACTGTGGATATAAAACAATTAGTGATCAATAAGAAAACCCGCAGCTTTCTTATAGAGTGCAGGTTTGTTTCTATGTAGTTCTTAACTGATGCCAGGATGCAGAAGTTTACATGTTCCGAAGCGAGTACCAGAGAATGCCGATCCATTCGTGAATCGCAATAGTGCTTTGCTCAAAGGCTCCGGCGGAGGGAATAGTTTGATTGACGCTCCAGACTGTTTTGTCGTACATATAATTGGTTGGGACAGGCACTATCGTATACTCCGGAAATTGCTTCCTGAACACCTTTTCGGCACGCAGCATGTGTGTCGCCGACGTCACGAGTCCGATACATCTTTTGTCCCCTGGCGGAAGTAACTCAGCCAATCGAACGGCATTTTCCATTGTA
>CAZIAN010000747.1:0-2349 GCA_964537355.1 uncultured Pirellulales bacterium
TGTACCACAACGGCATGGAAATTATGAGCACAAATAAGACTGGCACGATCCTGACCGACCCCACCGCGGCTGTGGCGATCGGTAACAGCCCGCTTGGCGATCCCGGTGGCCTGAGAGCAACATTCCATGGTCAGCTCGACGACCTTCGCATCTATAACTCTGCGCTGGGCGAGCAAGAACTTCTTGGGGTTATGCAGGGTGAGGGGTATCCCTTTGCCTTCAGTCCCAATCCGGCTGATGGTGCTCTCCTTGAAGCCACGTGGGCGAATCTCAGCTGGTCGCCGGGAGATTTTGCTCTCTCGCATGATATGTATATCAGCGATAATTTCGATGACGTGAATAACGGAGCTGAAGGCATATTCCAGGGCAACCAGACAGGGACGTTTATCGTTGTCGGCTTTCCCGGATTTCCTCTTCCGGAAGGTCTTGTTCCGGGCACAACCTACTACTGGCGAATCGATGAGGTCAATGACAACGAGCCGAATAGTCCGTGGAAAGGTGACATCTGGAACTTTAGCATTCCTCCTAAAACAGCATACTTCCCCGATCCCGCTAATGACGCTGAATCTGTACCTTTGGATGTACAGCTAAGCTGGACGCCAGGTTTCGGTTCTAAATTGCACACCGTATATTTCGGCGACAATTTTGACAATGTCAATAATGCAACCGGCGGTCAGGCCCAGGGAACTATGACCTTTACCCCCGGCCAACTCAAATTGGCCAAAACTTACTACTGGCGGGTCGATGAGTTTGATATTGTCGAAACACACAAAGGCGATGTATGGAGCTTTACTACTGAGGGTGCCGTGGGCAGTCCAGAACCTGCTAATGGCGATGTGGATGTCACACAGTCACCTGTTCTTACATGGGAACACGGAGTATTTACTGATACACATCAAATTTATTTCGGCATGGACGCAGTAACCGTTAAAAACGCTGATACGAGTTCATCTGAGTATAAAGGCGCTGGAAACCTTGGTTCCGAAAGTTATGAACCAGGACAACTTGAGTGGAATACCACCTACTACTGGCGTGTTGACGAGGCCAATAATACAAATGCTGACAGTCCGTGGACAGGCCCATTATGGAGCTTCACCACGGCCAACTTCCTTATAATTGACGATTTTGAGTCATACAATGACCTTAATGAAGATGAACCCGGAAGCAACAGGATATATTTGGCATGGGTAGACGGATTCGACAATCCGGCTATAAACGGTTCTGTAGTTGGTCATGCGAATCCACCATTTACCGAACAGACTATCGTCCACGGAAGTTTGCAATCGATGCCGATGGCCTATGACAACGCTGTTGGTAAGTCAGAGGCGACTTTGACATTGACTTCCAATCGTGACTGGACAGTGAATGGTGTCAACATGCTGACGATATGGTTCAGAGGAAGCTCGTCCAATGCCGCCGAGACTATGTATGTTGCTCTAAACGGCAGTGCCAGCGTCGATAATGACAATTCCAATGCAGCCCAGTCAACCGCCTGGACGCGATGGAATATCGACCTTCAGGCGTTCGCCGACCAGGGCGTGAACCTTGCCAATGTAAATTCGATTACCATTGGCTTTGGTAACAGAGTCAATCCGGTTGCCGGTGGTGCAGGTTCAGTGTTCTTTGATGATATTCGTCTCTATGCACCGACACAGTAAGCCTGACTTTTTTAACAGTTCAGAATATTAACTTTATATTAGATTGTTCGAATAGTCTCTTATTGTGTTGGCCCTGAGTCGGCTGATTCTATAACTATGTCGCGATCGGGAAGCTTTTCAACAAGAATGGTATTGTCCCATCGAGTTGTTTTGTATTGTTCCGATGCTATAGTAACCGAGGCCTTGTTTACACCCAGAGCCGCTTTTCGATCAAGGCTTTGAATCTCAAGAGTGGCGGATTTGGCCGGATCGAGTTCTGCGTCAATAGACCAGGGTCCCACTTGAACAATGTGATTACCGAGTACTTTGGGCAAGGCGAATAGACTTTCATCATTTGTGCCTAATACCTGTATGATTGCCAGATAACGCATCTTGTTGACTTTCCCCTCCGGTGATACGGAAGCGTGCCACTGGTTGGGATATTGGATGGTTTTTCCTCCGGAAGTTCTGTTTCTCCAATTCAAGGCCGGGGGATCGAAGCGATTATGGACATCAATATTTAAGGGGATCTGTGCAAAGAAGTCAATCTTACTGCGGGCGGATGGTACAGTTGCCGTGAGGCAATTGCTTGCCGGATCGGACGATATCTTGTTCGTGCAGTGCAGAAGCCATGACCATTGCGCGGCGTGGTCAGCCTCAAGCTCATCGTATATAACCACGACCGATGGCCTTAAGAATACGACGTGCCGAC
>CAZIAN010000748.1:0-2349 GCA_964537355.1 uncultured Pirellulales bacterium
AGGTCCCACACAGGTGGCCATATCGCCCATACATGCAGCCGGCATAAAGCCGATGAGTACGGTTGGGCAGCCTGGAGGCAGAATCGGCCCTCCAACATGAGGAATCGGCGGTACACCCGGTGTGACCATCGGGCACATATGCATATCACCTACTCTTGCTGCCGGCGGCATTTTAAATTCTCCAAATATTAACGACAATTCAACCGGAACAACTTCAATTATACTAACAACTTCCAGTCTGAGAAGTATTTTTTAATCTAATAGTGGCTTTTCTTTTCGATTTTGTATAGGCAATGTTATTACTTGGCTGTAATGCAAATTCCTTTGTGTATGAGCATACCTTCCTATTTGTCATCGAACTACCTTCAGCGAGGCACTGGCATGGCCAACCGTGCCGTCAGGACCAACGACGTCAATGCGAATGGACACTCGGCCTGGCCTAGAATGAAAGAATACATACTTATCACCACGGCGAATGATCCGTCCGGGTTCTGCCAAAAAGCGGTGGCTCAACTCGTTAAGGACCAAAGGCCCTTTTGATCCGTTGACTTCGACGGTCAGTTCCAGGTCGGTTCCCACCTTAACCGTCGGACTTGACGGAGTAATCCGTACTTCGAGAGGTTTACTCATTTCGGTCGCAGCATTTGCGATCAAAGCCGGCCACTCAGTCAAAAGCCAGGCGTCAATGTTATTGAGGATATTGATTTCGTCAACTTTATCGCCTGGATTTACCGGAATAACCTCTACGAGCAGGTTATCTCTTCCCATCTTGTTAAGAATACAGATATCACCTGGCCCATCAGGAATGGGAGAAAAATCCACACCTCTCCGTGTTATTGTTTCGAGTCTCCCGACCAGATGATCGTGCACATCTTCAACACTTTCGAATTCCCTGATGTTAACATCAAAGTTTGGGGGGGCTTCTGGTCCTTTGCTTAGTATCCATGTTGCCCAATCCAATGCAGGTTCGGCACTTGGTTGCCGTCCAGCCGAGGCGATATGATAGCCTCCTATCGCAGATGATTCGGGTGGCAACAGCAGATGATGAAAGCGTGTCGATGTCGAATGTGTTTTTCCCCGCCATGTGGAAAATCCGGATTGCTGTTTCACTTCTTCTATGAATGAATGATTGTCCATGTCGCCTGTCTCCTTATTCTTATTGCATGATAAAACCAGCATTAAGCTGCTTATTACCATCAAATGTATGATTCCTTTAACCTGCCTCTCACTAAGAGGCATACTACTATGTATTTGGCGCATACTCGAACTCCCTGATTCTATACTGCCTTAAAGCGTCCGCTCATAGCTGGTTTGGGTCTGGTGCCAGATACATCTGAGGATACAACTAATCGTCTCACATAGTCATCAATTGCGGTGGCACCGGATTCGTAGACCATTCCTTTAACGTAAAGAGGATTAGTAGCTGGAGTGCTAACCGGATTGGTTGCGACTTGCAGGCAGGCATCATAGATATCATCCGTTGCACTTGAAGAACCTGTCCATGCAACTTCATGGTAGCTAAAACCTCCTACAGAATATGTTGGAGGACTAGAAAACGGGGCTTTCCAGCTCGTATAACCAATTGAAATTATCTTGTGACAGTCAAAGCTATTTCCAAGTCTTGAACTATTCAAGGAGCAGCCTGCACTATTTGAAATGGTGCTCACCAGCGCGCCGCAGCATGTGCAGTTTACAACGTTCCATGTTGACGGATGGCCTGGCGCGTTTTTCAGCCAGCCGAGAAAGTTACGAAGACTAATCTTGTCCGGTTTATATGAAGAACCAGATCTAAGAGTAAGCCCATGAGGATCTCCTCCGCTTGCGATGTCATATTTCAGTGTCATTTTACTGTTGACCGCCTCGACTATCTTGCTGGCGGCCTGTTCTACGGTTTGTGCCCCCTTCGCCCAATTGGTGCAGACCAATTCCAACAGTTCCACCCATGGTTTCTGATGCTTTGCATCCTTACCAAGGCCCCAAGGTTCGGTAGGCTGTGAGACAATCACATAAACGACCCACTTTGAACATGTTTGGCGTCCGAGTTTTACGAGGTTCCCCTGCGAATTGGTGTATCCAAAGATGAAATCGAAGTGTAGATCATCCTTTTTCGTTACAATATTGGGCAGCTTGTTGCTGTCATTGGCCTCGAACCAGTACTCTTTCTTGATCTTAATGTTGTCTGCCGTATCATCACTCCAGGCCGTTTCTGTCCCGGAACGAACGACTTTTATTTGAATCCCATCTCCACTCGCATAATTTTTTCCTGCAGTACCCACACGAAACTTGAGTTTTGTCTTCCGTTTAGCTGCGACAGGGTAGCAATAGTTGTCGGCATCGGTCCCTTTTCCG
>CAZIAN010000749.1:0-2349 GCA_964537355.1 uncultured Pirellulales bacterium
AGAAATTCGACCATTTGCCGTTTATTGTAGCTTTTATGTCTGCCGAAATCCACGACACAAATCAAATGGAGAAGTTATGATTAAAGGAAGGATTTTCTATATTGTTGACGTATTTGCTGAAGATAAATATGCAGGTAATCAGCTCGCGGTTATTAGAGATGCAGCAGGCCTGTCGGATGGCGATATGCAGAATATCACTAAAGAGATGAATTATTCGGAGACAACCTTTATTTTGTCGGATGGCCAGAGTAACGGAGGCTATGACGTTCGTATTTTCACACCGGCAGAAGAAGTGCCTTTTGCCGGCCATCCTACACTTGGAACCGCTTACATCATACAACAGGAAATAATTAAAGAACCTGTCGAGAAAATAATTCTGAATCTAAAAGTCGGCCAAATCCCTGTTACGTTCAATTACAGTGGGCAAGAGAAGAACGTCTTAAGAATGAAACAAATTGAACCGACTTTCGGTCAAATTGTCGAGCCGGAGCAAATCTCACAAGTGCTCGGTATAAATACCGGCGACATCGACGAAAGGTTTCCGGTCCAGGAAGTTTCCACAGGTATGTTTTTTATCATAGTACCATTGAAAACCTTAGATACCGTTAAACGGGCAAAAGTTGCCAGAGACAAATACTTCAAGCTGATTGAAAACAGGCAGGCAAAAGCAATCCTCATTTTTTGCCCTGAAACTTACTCTCAGGAAAATGACTTGAATGTTAGAGTTTTTGTCGATTATTATGGAATTCCCGAAGACCCTGCCACGGGAAGCGGAAATGGCTGTCTGGCGGGATATTTGGTTAAGAATCGTTATTTCGGCAAGGACCAAATCGATATTCGAGTCGAGCAGGGTTATGAAATCGCAAGGCCTTCATTGATTTACTTAAGAGCTGAAAACAAAGAAGGGCAAATAGATATATCCGTTGGCGGAAAGGTAGTAATGGTTGCCAGGGGCCAGTTGATTTAGTAAACACTTGGATTTGCAGGATAAATCTGAGGATGGATTAGATATCAGTAGAGTATTTTTGGAGTAAACTTATGAGTGCGAAATCTGAAGAGGCGGTAGAAAGATTCAAAAATGGTTTTAATTGCTCTCAGGCCGTGGTAGGGACTTTCAGCGAACAGTTCGGCCTTGATTGCGATAAAGCATGTAAAGTGGCAACAGGATTTGGCGGCGGAATGCGTATGGGCGGTACGTGCGGGGCGGTTACCGGGGCTTTTATGGTTCTCGGATTAAAATATGGAAACAGCACGGCAAAAGATAAGGAAGGAAAGGCAAAAACATATAAACAAATTGAAGAATATACAAGCCGATTCAAAAGCCGCAACGACACTGTCGCTTGCAGGGAGCTGCTTGGCTGCGATATAAGTACGCCCGAGGGAATGAAAGAAGCACAAGGAAAAGGTCTTTTTTCTTCGACATGCCCACAGATGGTACAGGATGCTGCTGAGATTCTTGAAGAAATGCTGGATGAAGATGCTTTAGGATAACATGGCTTTTAAATTGGATAATGTTGTTCCGTGGGGTCGTAGTTTTAATGAATACCTCAGGATGTTCGACCTGACTAAAGATGAGCTTACGCTTAGTATCCTAAGCTGTGGAGATGGGCCGGCAAGCTTTAACAGCGTAATGAACAAACACGGCAATACGGTAATATCGTGCGACCCGATTTATCGGTTGACTGCCCGGGAATTGCAAATGCGAATCACAAAGACTTATGACAAGGTGATGGAAGAGACATATAAGAATCAAAATAATTTTGTGTGGGATGTTATCAAATCGCCTAAAGAACTGAGCCAGGTCAGAATGGATGCTATGCGGGAGTTTATAGTTGACTATGAGAAAGGAAAACAAGAGGGACGGTATCTGGCTGAAAGCTTACCTTCGCTGCCGTTTGGAGTGAAGGAATTTGATTTGGCTTTGTGCTCACACTTCTTGTTTCTTTACACAGAACAATTGTCGCTGGAGTTCCACAGGGCTTCGGTTCTGGAGATGTGCAGAGTTGCCGGCGAGGTCCGAATCTTTCCATTGATAGATTTGGATTTGAATAAGTCAAAATATGTACCTGCTGTGTGTTCTGAACTAAGTGAAGCTGGCTTTGCTGTTGAAGTCCGGAAAGTGCCTTATGAGTTCCAGCGAAGTGGAAATGAGATGTTGAGAATATATTAAAATATTGGTGGATTATGTCCGGCCGGTCACGGTACTGAAGAAAGATACAAATGAAGCATTTGAGTACAAAGTTAAGAGAATCCCTTTTAGAAAAAGGCGCCTGTCTTGTTGGATATGCTGATGTCAGTGACCTTTCTTATCAAGTTCTGGCAGGCTTAAGAAATGCGGTATCTATAGCC
>CAZIAN010000750.1:0-2347 GCA_964537355.1 uncultured Pirellulales bacterium
ATGGAATTGCACCTCGACAGGCGTCTTGTTGACAGAAGGACCTGGCCGGCTATCGACATCAGCCGAAGCGGTACAAGGCGGGAAGAGCTGCTGCTCGACCCGAAAGAGCTGCAGCTTGTCTATCGGCTCAGAAGGGTTCTCAGCGAGTTGAATCCTGTCGAAGCAATTGAACTGCTCAAGGGCAGACTTGTCAAGACAAGGACCAACGCAGAGTTCCTGATGACAATGAACCTCGATTAGACTCCAATAAAAGCAAAAAATCACATAACGTAAAAGCATGCGAAAATGCCGGATTTGAGCTTAATTGTTCACTTTACATTTTCGTTTGCTTTTATTAGGATAATATTCCGGCCAATGTGTTGCGCCGGAATTTTTTATAGCTGATTATCGAAACCGGATATGTTATGGACGAACAACTCTCGAAAGTTTACGAACCGAAAACAATAGAGCGGCAGGCAAATGAATTATGGTCTTCGAATTCGTATTTTCATGCGAATCTGCCGAGTGCCGGCGGCAAAGACCGCAAGGCATATACAATTGTAATCCCGCCGCCTAATGTTACCGCGCCGCTGCATCTTGGCCACGCATTGAATAATACGCTGCAGGACGTCCTGATTCGTTTCCGCCGAATGCAAAATTACAATACCCTCTGGATGCCAGGTACCGACCACGCTGGTATCGCGACGCAAACGGTCGTTGAGAAGCGAATTCTCTCGGAAGAGGGAAAGCGGCGAACCGACTTCGAGCGTCAGGAGTTTGTTGGACGTGTTCAGGCCTGGAAGGATGAATATGAGACCTGCATAATCGGCCAGTTGAAAGCGATGGGCTGCTCCTGTGACTGGCAGCGAACACGATTTACGATGGACCAGGTTTGTGCCAAAGCCGTTCGCGCTGCATTTTTCAAACTCTTCAAAGACGGGCTGATTTATCGGGGAAAAAGACTTGTTAACTGGGACCCCGCCACCCAGACGGTACTGGCCGACGATGAAGTCGAGCACGAGCTGGTGCAGGGGCATTTCTGGTATTTGAGGTATCCGCTTGTTGAACCGGTTGACGTCGCTGGCCAGCGGATTGAATATGTTACTGTCGCTACCACGCGCCCGGAGACAATGCTTGGCGACACCGCTGTTGCGATGAATCCGTCTGATAAACGGGCCGAATATCTTATTGGTAAAAAAGTTCGCCTTCCGATTGTAGGCCGGATCATTCCAATTATTGCCGATGAGCATGTTGTATTGCCCGATGCCGATAGTGATGACGAAAAAGCCCGGTTTTCCACAGGCTTTTTGAAAGTTACACCGGCCCACGACCCGGACGACTGGGAAATCGGCCAAAGACATGGACTGGAAATTATCAATGTTATGGCCCCGGATGGCTCGATTAGCGATAAGTATGGCTGGGGAGATGCCGATGAGCCGGAAGCACAAAATTTACTCGGTATGGACCGTTTCGAGGCACGAGAGGCTATCGTAGAATGGTTCCGGCAGGAAAAACTTCTCGAAGATGTTCGTGAATACTCCCACGAAGTCGGACACAGCTATCGCAGTCATGTACCCATTGAGCCGTATCTCTCCGACCAGTGGTATATCGCCGTCAAAGAACCGATCGAACACCTGAAGAACAATTTCGGCGATGGGCTAATTGAGGGAACCGACGTTCCTGTGAATTCTTTGGCTGGCCTGGCCTTAAAACCATTACTTGACGGCCGACTGCGATTTATCCCGGACCGCTATGCCAAAACCTATCAAAGCTGGCTGGAAAACCTCCGCGATTGGCCCATCAGCCGCCAGCTCTGGTGGGGACATAGAATACCGATATGGTCAAAGCTCGGTGGTGGTGGACAATTAGAATATGAACTTTCAAAATTTCCGGACAAAGTGTGCTCTGAGAATACAGATTCTGAAGATGGCCCTATAACATATATTTGTGTTGCACCTGGAAACGAGGATATTGAAAAACAACTCGAAACTGATGGCTGGACGCGGGATCCTGACGTCCTCGATACCTGGTTTTCCTCTGCGCTGTGGCCTTTCAGCACGATGGGCTGGCCGGAAGATACACCGGAGTTGAAAACATTTTATCCGGGCGATGTCCTTTGTACCGCACGCGAAATTATAACCTTATGGGTTTCGCGAATGGTAATGATGGGCCAATATAACTGCGGTGATATTCCATTTAGCGATGTGTATATTCACGCGATGATACAGGATGGGCAGGGGCGAAAAATGTCCAAAAGCTTGGGCAACGGCATAGATCCGCTCGTAGCTATCGACAGTCACGGCGCCGACGCGATGCGTTTTACCCTGGCCAGTATGACCACGGACACGCAGGATATTCGGATGCCGGT
>CAZIAN010000751.1:0-287 GCA_964537355.1 uncultured Pirellulales bacterium
CGGCTAAAGTCTGTATGGCAAACTCAGTCAGGTCGCGTCGAACCTGCTGTTGAAGTTCATCTTTGAGTTGAACACAATTAGTCGCAAAAGCAGACTGCCAGCGTTCGTCCATCTCTTTGCTCAAGTCCTCTCGAATAGCAACTCGAAGTTCTTCTACATCCAGCGGCTGCCCGGCCGATAGCCTGCCGCCTATGTATCCGAAACCAATCATCAATACCGCAGCGGCGGCAAACTTTATTATTGGATTCCTGAAGATATTTCGCCAGATTGTCGTGCGCGTGTATTGA
>CAZIAN010000751.1:297-2346 GCA_964537355.1 uncultured Pirellulales bacterium
TTTCTTTATTTAACAGGGCGTCCCGGGTCCGTTGCACGGCACAGTCGGTGGCCTCAGAACTTGGCTCAATCTGTGATAGGATTTTGAGCCGATTGTGGATTTGGTTGTCGTCGATTTTTGACATTATGTGTTTCCTTTACAAAAGATTGTGAATGATTTCGTTCAAGTATATACCTAATGCGAGTTGAGGCCCTCGAACATAAGGCCCGGACGTGATGGACGGTCTTACCCAATTGTTCGGCAATATAATCGTATGGTTCCTGTTGGATATATCGCATTACAAAGGCCTCGCGTGGCACTTTATTCAATTTACCAATTGCATTTAATATTTCTTCCAGCTCTTCGGTGCGGATAAGCCTATTCAATGGCGAAATGCTATTGGAAGCCGGTTCGGATATCTGGCCCAGTCCCACACGATTCAGCTTGCGGTTGCGGCGCCACTCGAAAGCCAGATTAATGGCCGTTTTGTGGGCATAAGCATACTGGTTCCTGACCTTATCGAAACGGCCTTTATTATTTAGTTTTATAAATAATTCCTGCATCAGTTCCTCTGCAACATCTTCGCGCAGTGTCAGTCTGGTCAAAAGCGCATATAGGTTCGCTCCGGACTTATCCAACAACTCTAAAAGTTCTTTCTGTCGGTCTCGCAAAAAACCTCCTGATGTTTGCCTTTCAAGACTTCACCATTATAGACGGTAAAAGGTGTCTGTGCGCAACCTCTTTTATTAAGAATTTTTTCATTTTGTTGTTACTAAGGCGCATAAAAAGGCCGGGTTTTCGAGCCCGGCCTGTTTTAGCTGATTATATATGTAAATCACTATTTGACTTTGAATTCGTAACTATAGGTTTCGTTTTTCTCCAAATCTTTTCCCCGGCAGCGAAGAGTAAAACCGTCCGCCGTTTTCTCGTACCTGAAATCTTTTCCGCTGAATAAATCCTTTGGCAGACCTTCCGGAAGCATCTCAGGTAATTGACCGCTTTGGGCCTTTGTTATATATATCTCAATTGCCGCCTGTACGGCGTTGGAAAATGTTTTGTCCCTTGTTTCGACACTTACTATTCTATCAAATGCCGGTGCCACAATTGATGTTAGATAAGCATCGGTGTTGTTTTCGGCAAGGTCCTTGTGCGGCTGTTTGTTAAGCTTTTTAAGCTCAGTATAGACCTTCTCGTAGTTCATCGGCGTACTTAGAATCGTTTGAAGTGTATCCATATGCTTAATATAGTACGCCCTGTTTTTATCGATAGTGGCCTGATCCACGTTGCGAAGCTGTTCGGCTTCTTTGCTGCCCGGTTTGACAGGTTCACCGCGAACTATTTCTATGAGCTTCTTTAGTTTATCAAGCTGCATATGTTCGAGAGACAGCTCTCTTTCATAGTTAGTCGTAGCTCTGGATGATAGCGGTTTGCTTTCTATAATGGCAAGCTGGCTTTTCAACCACGTCAATGTCTTCAGGTCTTGCGGCATATCAGCCAGAAGATATTGAATGTGATTATCGGCCATTTTGCCGAGCGCAGAAGCTACCAACATTGAAATTATTGTCTCATCGCCAATATGCTTGCTTATCTTGTGAAGAGTTAAACTGCGGTCAAGGGCCTGCCGGTAGTGGCCGTCGGCTGCGAGAATTCTGGTCTCGGCTCCGATAATAAAAGCCAGCTTTCTCGTCTGAGCAAGGTGAGACAACAACATCTCGAATCCGTCGGAATATTTCAGACCCCAGTTGCAATTCGGAACCTCAGCGGCGGCTACGGCAAGATTAATCGCCCCTCGGCAGTTTTCGATGTGTTTTCTAATTCTTTCATTCGGCTCAATTTTGCCCTTTGATAAATCAATCACCATCTCCTGCATGGTGTCGTCCGATTTTTCATATGCAATGTATGCCTGATAGTAAAGCAGGGCGGCATTGTCCGGGTCCGGCGGATAGGCAAAGGCCCCAGAGGTTAGTATAAGCAGCATAAGAGTAACACACGTAGTTATTGTTAGTTTGGTGTTAGTAATCGTTTTCATTGTTTTGTCCTTTCTGTATTTAGCTTTTGGAACCGTTAAAT
>CAZIAN010000752.1:0-2339 GCA_964537355.1 uncultured Pirellulales bacterium
CCGGCCGCAAACGTCGAAGGCGTTGTCCCTGTGAAGCCTAAGCCACTCTGCTCACCCCCAATTGGAGGATTCCCCCAACGGATCTGATCTTGTAAGAGATTGCCGTATGTATCCGTAACGCCATTGTTATAGATGATGGTTCCGTATATTGAACTAGCTGGTCTTACAGGATTGCTCCAGTCTCCATCGACCGCCGTTAGCATCAGGCCTGCTTTTGCATGATTAACTGAGAGCAACAGTAAACAAATTACCGTAGAAATTACAAACTTTTTCATAATTACTCTTCCTTTTGTAATAAAATGTCTTTTATTATCTTAGACTTTCACCGCGATAGGGAAGCAATTAACATCCCTTTCGTTTATGTCTGAGTTACGATAGGATACTTATCTGGGGTGGAATCATCTAATGTAATGCAAATAAGACAAACCCGCTCCTTCCCCTTTATCCTTTTAGTAACAATTTAACTGATTGATATAGAAATGTCAAGGGGAAATTCCCAAGAATGGGATTTTTTTGCAGAAACAGCGAATTTAGCCCTAAAAACCAAGGTAACTTCTCACCATCACTACATACAAAAGCCCCTGCGGTGCGGAGGGAGAGAGGAAAAAGCGAGATAACCCGCAGAGGCGTGAAGATGCTATTTTATATCATTCTTTTTCTTTTGAGTAGCCAGCCGGAGATTGTTCTGTCTATGCTTTCACGGGATTTTAAGCTGCAATCCAATTTTCAAGTCATTAGGATTTTCACCGATAATATGAGAATTCTCCAAGTAAATTATATCCCAGTAACCGGGATTTTTGTAATACTTCTGTGAAATCTCAGAGAGGGTATCTCCCCTCGCGACTTTATGGACCGTTCCGGGTTCTGCCGGTCGCCAATCGTCGGGCTTCCACTTTATCTTGCCGCCAAGCAGCATATTTAACTCTTTAGAACGTAATAACTTATCGAAGTTTTCGGTTTTGGGATTTTTCCGAAAATCCTTGTCGGCCTTTTTGTCGAGCTTACCTCCCGCCGTCCTCAGAGCCTGCCAAGCCCTGCGGCTTGCATCGCTGGAATCATCTCCACCAAGAAACATTGTATCCTGCAGTTGACCCAGAACAGCATCAATGTTTTTCCCGGAAGGATTTGCTCCCAGTATTACAACAAGCTTTCCGAGTGCTCCCTCAGATTCTTTGATTAAAGCATCTTGCTTGTCCTGATCCAGGTAACCCTGTTTTTCAGCCTCCTTTAGGATTTTGTCCGCTTTTCTCCCAAAGTTTGTTCTGACCTGTGCGGCACGTAGTTGATTTGACTGTTTATTCAAATCTCTCAACTGTGACTTGAGAATAAGCAGGTCGTGTCTTAGAGCATCCTTTAAGGTACGATGTGGGCTTCGCAGCTCTGAAATTTTGCTTACACGTTTGAAGGAGATCCAGGGATGAGTAGAAGGGTAGTCTTGAATTTTTTTTAACTGCTCTCTGATTGCCCGCATTTTCCTTATTATACTCTGTTTTGTGACCTCAATCGCTCTTAACCGATTTAGAATTTGACCTTCTGACAGATTTGCCATAAGTCACCTCCTAAAGACAAGAAAAACTACTTTTTATTAATCTTTCACTTCTCGGCTATATCGCAGCTTTTGAATACTAAGGAATCAAGCAATTGTTGTTTCGAAAAAATCATTACAATACTCCTCTCCTCGTAACCGTACTTCTCATAGAAACTAATTTACAGCATTTTGCGTCTTTTAAGAAGCCAGCCGGAAAATGTCAAGCCCAAGCTGCCGAGAATAACAGCAGAGGGGACGGGTACAACTACATTGTCCAGAATAACAAATGTATTCGATTCATCATCATAATCATGCAGCAGGTCGAAAACTAAATTAACCGGGTGGCCGGCCAGACTCGACACATCATAAGA
The DNA here is from genome assembly GCA_964537355.1 of uncultured Pirellulales bacterium. Taxonomy (GTDB): domain Bacteria; phylum Planctomycetota; class Phycisphaerae; order Sedimentisphaerales; family Anaerobacaceae; genus NIOZ-UU13. Next base: position 1,900 of record CAZIAN010000752.1, read on the forward strand.
AAACGTTTCTTCAAAAGAGTTACCACCAAAGTCCGAACTTAATGTGTAGATAGTGGTTCCATTCAATGATGCGGTAAACACATCCGTCTCACCACCAGCGGTTTCCATCAGAACGTCGAAAGAAAGAGTCAACGATTTTTCGTCCAATTCAAAGGATTGGAATAACGTGCTATGCTCGAAATCTTTTTCGGGGTCAGGACTGAACAATGCCGCACCTGTAGGCCAAGGTGTCACGGAACCTGCTGTAACGACCCACCCTAAAGTTGGGTCAGTATTCCCAGAAAAATCGTCAGAAAAATCACCGTTCACCAAATCGGCAGATGCCGACTGTGATAAGACCAAAAGAGATATAAGGCCGACAGTAATTAACGTGAAACAACTTCGCTTAATCATTACTCAAATCCTCCTGAAATATCATGTCACCCTTGTTCATCAGCACA
>CAZIAN010000753.1:0-2336 GCA_964537355.1 uncultured Pirellulales bacterium
GTGGGCCATCCGGATTACTACAGGAAATTCGGATTCAGCAATATGGCCGGACTTGTGCTTGAGGGAGTGCCACAGGAGGTATTCTTCGCACTGTCTTTCGACGGGCATACTCCGCAGGGTACTGTCGCATTCCACGAAGGTTTCAAAGCGGATGGCCTTTAGGCCGCTGCTTAGCCCCGGCGTTATGTGTAAATATGTATAGAAGATAAATGGATGAAATTTTATTAGAATATAAAAAACTTTAAAAAAAGGTAAAACTATGAAGCGACGAACCTTTATTAAGAAATCAAGTATGGTGCTCGGAACGATGGCCGTATCACCGGTTTTAGGCAATATGGATGCAATACATGAAAATGATTTTCCCTTAATGGATTTGCACGTTCACACCACTAATCAGTTTACAATTGAACATGTAATGGATATTGCAAAAAAAAGAGGTGTTCGATTCGGCATTGTCGAGCATCCTGCTACATGGGCAATTAAAAACAATGATGACCTGAAGAAATATATCGATAGACTCCGTCAATATCCTGTCTATATCGGGTTGCAGCCCACCAATCCTGGATGGTCTAAAGACTATTCACCTGAGTTATTGGCCCAACTCGACTATATACTAATGGATCCGCAAAGAGTTCCAATGGGAAATGGTGAAATATTAAGTATCTGGAAGTTCGATACTTATGTGGAAGACACAAACGAGTTTATGGCCAGGTACATGGATTACACAATGGAAATTTTAGAAAACGAACCATTGACCATATTCGGATGGCCACTTTTTCTGCCTGTATGTATTGCTCGTGATTACTATACATTGTGGACTGAGGAACGTATGAAACAAATAATTACGGCCACAAAGAAAAGGAATATTGCTATTGAAATAAACGACATGTCCCACACACCACATGAAGAATTTATTAACATGGCTAAAGAACAGGGTTTGAAATTTACATTTGGCTCCGATGCCCGTAATGAAATTGCAGGACGATTATCCTATTGCAAAAGAATTGCAAAAAAATGTAATCTTACCAAGGAGAATTTCTATATCCCAAAGAGGAATGTTGGATAAGACTCTTAAACGGTTATCAACAATGTATCAAGTAATGGCGTGAAAATTAATACATATCAAAGTTTTTAGCTCGTATCAACTTCATCAAGGTGTGAAACCATAAATCAACGTATCAGGGATATTCGGCGTCAAGAGTGCGAATTGCAAAAAGCAACTTCTTACTCTGTCCATCCGGGAAGAGAAACCGTTGCCTGGTAGTTGGAATAATTGTAGAGCGGATTTCGCACGGGCTTGTATAGCCGGCCCTGTTTCGGATTATCATCTTGTGTGTAAACCCAGAGTTCGTAGGGGTCCCATACTACAACCTCATCGCGGCAGTCGCCCGTTGCATCGAGCACTGCATTGCACTGGTAGGGATGTCCATCGGCGGGGAATTGCACTACCCTCTGCCCCCGGCCATCATACATACCGCCCTCGGTCACGTCCGGGGATAAAACGAAGAACTCCTCACTCTTTCCCGTCCAGTTGATTGGGAGACACATGCTGCCGTGCTGGACCGGCTCAAAATCATAATATAACTCGCCATCCGAATCAAAGTAGTGGATAATACCCTGATTGCCCCAGAAATTGATGCTCACTATCTCGAGACCGGGCAAATCGTCCCGGAAGTTTGCCACTGCCGGGTTCTGTACATGGCCGAAAAAGTGACGCTTTAGCACGTTGCCTTTGAGGTCGGTATAGAAGGCGCCGGCGTCGCTGGCCGCGTAGAAGATTGTCGGCTCGGCGCCCTTGTTGAATCTTGCGATTGCAACGCCGTCCGCGTGGTCCTTGATCTTGCTATCCAGCGACCACAGCTTTGTCCCGTCGTCGTCGAACATGGAATAGCCGATGGCGACTTCGTCTTTGCCGTCATTGTCGATGTCGTAAGCGTAAGGATAGTGTCCCGTATTGCATTTTCCGGTCCACATTACCTCGAACTTGTCGTTCATAGCCCAAATTTGACTGTAGCGGTCTTTGAAGATTATGTCGCTATCGCGGCCGAGCCCGCGCAGGTCGCAGAAGAACAGCGAATCGCCGAGGATGCGAGGGAAAATATTGTGCTCGCCGTGATCGCCGGGCGGCTTCAAAGGTGTCGGCTTACGGTACTTGATCTTGCCCGTGGCGCCATCGGCGGCGATGATCTCCTGGTTCATGCAATAGACCACTTCGTTCTTTCGGTCGCCGTCAATATCGTGGATTTGAAAACCCACGTCGTTTGTCAGGTGGTTCTTCCAACCGTCCGGCTTTCCCTTTTGCCAGAGCACTTTACCATCCAGATTGACCGCGGTGA
>CAZIAN010000754.1:0-2332 GCA_964537355.1 uncultured Pirellulales bacterium
AAGTCCACGATACAAAAAGACCTGTGATTATTACTCAGCATGGGAAAGGCGTTGCCGTTCTTTTAGATGCACATGAATATGAAGCTATGCAAGAGAAACTTGAGCTTCTGACAGATGTTCAGATATCCCTTAATCAGCTCGAAAATGGGGAAGGAATAGATCATGAGGATGCAAAAGAAAAAGTATTGAAGCGAGTCCGGAAATGAAAATCATCTGGTCACCGTTAGCTATCGACAGAGCTTCGGAAATCGGTAGTATTGTTCCTCAAATCAGAAATAACCAATTCAGAGAGCTAATTTACGGCAATTACCGCATCATTTATCGTATTGAGAAGAAACAGATATCTATTCTTACAATTCGACATGGCAAGCAAATACTGCCAATAAAAGAAATTATGGCATAACCACGGCTTGCACCGGATAGCTGATAGATCGTCGCGCCCGGTGAAACCGGTCTCGTTATGCGCACTGGAATTATCCCTAACATGAAGATTCCACCTTCAAATGACACCCAATCTTCTCGCGCCGCGTTGGGAGCATTCCGAGCTTTGCCGGTGGGCATTTGGGCGTTGGGTTTTGTCTCGATGTTCATGGACATTTCCTCTGAGCTTATTCACAGCCTGCTGCCGGTATTCATGGCCACTGTCCTTGGGGCCTCCATGACCACCATTGGCCTTGTCGAGGGTGTTGCCGAGGCGACTGCTGCGATCACGAAAGTGTTTTCGGGCGTAATCAGCGACTACTTTGGGAAGCGCAAGTTGCTCGCGGGGCTCGGCTACGGACTTGCGGCGATTACAAAGCCGATCTTCCCACTGGCGAACACCATTGGTTGGGTTTTTGCCGCGCGGTTCATAGATCGGATCGGCAAGGGCATTCGCGGGGCACCGCGTGATGCGCTCGTAGCGGACATCGCGCCTCGCAAAGTGCGTGGGGCGGCATACGGACTACGTCAATCGCTAGATTCGGTCGGTGCACTGATTGGCCCACTGGCCGCACTGGCGTTCATGGTATTGCTAGCGAACGATATTAGAGCGGTACTATGGGTTTCGGTCGTCCCTGCGTTCATTGCCGTCGGGCTGCTTGTCTTTGGCGTTCACGATCCCAAGCGCGCAGAGGTCAACTCTAGCGTGCGAAGTCCTGTGACCTTCACCGACGCCACGCGACTACCGTTTCGTTATTGGCTCATCGTTCTGCTTGGATCGGTTTTCACATTGGCCCGCTTCAGCGAAGCATTTCTGGTGCTGCGTGCACAAGATGTCGGGCTGACGCTCGGGTACGTGCCGCTGGTGCTTATCGTCATGAATTTCTTTTATACGGCGACTGCGTATCCGGCGGGGGTCGCCGCCGATCAGCTAAGTCAACGTACGCTGCTTATCGTGGGGCTTGCGATGTTGGTTGCAGCCGATTTGGTATTGGCTGCAGCCGCATCACCGTTCCTTGCGTTCGTTGGCGCAGCACTGTGGGGAATGCACATGGGGCTTACGCAAGGACTGTTCGCCAAGCTTGTGGCTGACACTGCCCCTGCAGAGCTTCGTGGCACTGCCTTTGGCGTCTTCAATCTCGTTAGTGGTGGTGCGCTCTTGCTAGCGAGTGTCCTTGCGGGTGCGCTTTGGACCGCTTTTGGTGCGCCAGCCACGTTTTTGACAGGGGCGGCCTTCGCTATGCTTGCGGTGCTCGGACTGCTCTCTTACCGAAGGAAGCCTCAAGCTGTCGAGAAAAAACTGGGGGATGGGAGCGGAACTGCCTAACCTTATCAAAGAAGCGGGTGCGGGGCTATCGCATAAGAGTCCGCACGGCTTCAACAACCCTCTGGGGGCCGGGTTTGTAAAAGGACTCAAGCGGGGGTGAGAGCGGCACGGGGATGTCAGGCGCCGCCACACGCCTTATAGGGCCTTTGAGCGCCGGGAAGGCCTCTTCTGCCGCCAGGGCCGCTATTTCCGCACCAAATCCTGCCGTTTTGGTGGCGTCATGGAGCACCAAAAGCCGCCCGGTTTTATTTATTGACTCGAGAAGCGTTTCCCTATCCAGAGGGATCAGGGTTCGAAGGTCTATTATTTCCACGGACACATTTTCTCCGGACAGAATCTCGGCCGCTTGCAGGGCCGTATAGAGGGCCGATCCGTACGTGACCACGGTGCAGTCGGTTCCCGGCACAGCCACACGGGCGCGGCCGAGTGGAACACGATAATCGCCCTCGGGAACTTCACCGCGCATCCAGTAAAGGCCCATCTCCTCGATTATAACGACCGGGTCGGGGTCAAAGACAGAACTCAAAAGTAGACCCTTTGCATCTTCCGGCGTTGACGGAAAGACCAGTTTTAATCCCGGACTGT
>CAZIAN010000755.1:0-2330 GCA_964537355.1 uncultured Pirellulales bacterium
CCTTTATGCTCTTTTGCACTTTAACGTTAACTTCTTTTCTGGCCCACGCATCAGCCTCAAGCAGTTCATCGAGCGATGCGGTGGTCTTAACATCATGCTTATTCAGACAATGCTCGATAAGCTCCACTATATTAACAAATTCTATCCCCCCCGCCAAGAACTCCTCTACCGCCGCTTCATTTGCGGCGTTGAAAACCGCAGCAGTCGTGCCGCCCGACCGCACAACTTCATAAGCTAATCGCAGTGCTCGAAACGTCTCTAAATCGGGCTTCTCGAAAGTAAGCTTGCTTATCTTCTCCAGACAGAGCCGCTTGGCAATACCTGCAACCCGCTTTGGATGCGTCAATGCATACTGAATAGGAATACACATATCAGGCTCGCCGAGTTGTGCTACAACCGAGCCGTCCACAAATTCGACAAGCGAATGAATTATCGACTCAGGATGAATCAAAACTTCAATTTTATCCACAGGCATATCAAAAAGCCACCGGGCCTCGATAATTTCAAATGCCTTGTTCATCATAGTTGCCGAATCAACCGTGATTTTCGGCCCCATATTCCAGACTGGATGAGCAAGCGCCTGCTCCAACGTTACGTTCTGGATGTCCTCAGCCGTGGTACCCCTAAACGGCCCCCCCGAAGCCGTCAGTATGATTTTATTGACCTCTTCCCGAGTGCCAGATTGCATAGCCTGAAAAATAGCTGAATGCTCACTATCGACCGGTAATATTACGCCGCCGTTGTTCCTTGTCTCGCTCATAAGCAGCTCGCCCGCAACAACAAGCGGCTCCTTGTTTGCAACTGCAAGCTGCTTGCCGCACCTGGCTGCCGCAAAAACAGCAGGCAGACCCGCAGCACCGACAACTGCCGTAAGGACAATATCAACATCCTCAATTTCCGCAGCCTCTACCAGGCCATTCGGGCCGGTCAAAACCTCAACATCCAAATCACCGAGAAATTCGCAAAGCTGCCCGGCATAGTCTGGATTTGTAACAGCGACGAATTTGGGCTTATAAAGCCTGGCTTGTTCTGCCAAAAGCTCAACGTTGCTGTGAGCGCTTAACGCGATAACCGAATAACCCGGTCCAAGCGCATCGATTACGCGAAGAGCATTTCTGCCTATCGAACCCGTCGAACCCAAAATAGCAATCTGCTTTGTCATTAATATCGTTCCGGCTTCTCTGCCAGCCCCAATGTTGCTATACTATGCCGTTGCTCACAAACACTGATAGTATGCTAAGCACCCCCAAACTGTCAAGATAAGAGTTTCTCGCCTGTCCAAAAACAATTGCCATTACAGCGACAACAGATTAGCGCTCCGTCCCAATACGAAATATGATTATAAGGGTGTGGAAATCTTTTCTTTCCGTTGATTCTTTGTCCTGAACTGCCGCGGCGTCATACCGACAAAACCCTTAAAAATCCGAGTAAAATAACTTTGATTATTATAACCGACCTCAAAGCAAATCTCCGTACAGTTCTGGTCCGTCGCTAACAATAATTGTTTTGCCCGTTCTATCCGAACACTTGTCAGGTAATCTATGATAGTAATACCCATCTGCTCTTTGAATATATGTGCCAGCCGCGAAACACTCAGATGCGAAGCCCTGGCCACGTCGGCAAGTGTTATAGGCTTATTATAATTGGCATCGATATAATTTATTGCCGGCCGGATTTGACTAACCTTCCGGGCGTCCTGTGAAGAATAAACCAGCTCGATAAATTCGTTCAAAGCCGTGCTTATCCACGCACACAAATCCTCCTGATTGTTAATCCGCATCACCTTATTCACGTAATTCAGGTTCTTCTCTAACATAACATCAATATTCACACCCCCTTCCACCGCCGACCGGCTCAGAATACTCAGCAGCTCTAACATCCGCGCCTTAAGTATCCCCAAATCCCCGATAGTCTTAAACAATATCGTCCCCAATATCGAATTAAGAATCTCCTTCGCCCCCGTTCTGTCGCCGATTTTGACCTTACCCATCAGCTCCCGCTCACTCTCAAGAGGATACTGCCACTCGGTGCCGAGCTTTTTCTTCTCCTGAATAAACTCGCCTATCTGTGACTGCTGCTCCGAACGCTCCCGGCGCCATCTGACAACACGCCCGTCAAACGCGGCCACTTCGTACAGCAAGTCAAACAAAAACTGTGCAGCCTTGTCGATCTTCCGCCCCTGGATAAACGGAAGCTCACGCATCGCCGCCGTCAGTCTCTTCCTGTTCACATCAATACCGTCTAACCGTTCTTCAACGTCCCTGATAAGGATTTGCGTCACAGGCTCCCAGAGGCATTTGCCGAAAAATATACCGCCCAGCGCCTTGTCC
>CAZIAN010000756.1:0-2330 GCA_964537355.1 uncultured Pirellulales bacterium
ATCGCGGCTTCCAATGGTTCCAAGGAATTGGCCGAACTGCTTATTAGTAACGGCGCAGATGTTAATGCTAAGGATAAATCCATCTATTGGAAGTCTGACTGGACCCCACTGCATTATGCCATTGGTACAGGGGATATTGATCTGGTACAACTACTCATCGATCATGGTGCTCGACTTGACGAAACATATACCACATATCAACGTAATCTTACTCTTGTAGATATTGCCTTGGATGCCGATCAAAAAGATATCGCCAAACTACTTATTGCAAATGGAGTAAAAGCCACAATTCATCAGTCCGCATATATCGGAGATATAGAAAAAACTAAAAGCTTCATCGATCAAGGTATCGACGTAAATTTACGAGATGGGGAGGATTGCACACCTCTTCATTATGCAGTTAAAGGATGTAATCTCAGTCAGGTACAATCACTTATATCAAGTGGAGCTAATGTAAACGCAAAAGATCAGTATGAGCGAAGACCACTGCATTATGCAGCCCAAAATGGCTACAAGAAAATTGTAGAAATACTTATAGCCAGTGGAGCAGAAATCAATCCAATCACTGATAGTTTTACACCACTACATTTAGCTGCTGGAGAAGGACACAAAGATATTGTAGAACTGCTGTTAGACAACGGAGCTGAAATCAATGGAGATTATGGTTATAGTGATACAGCACTCAGCAGGGCAATACTAAATAATCACCTTGAAGTTGTCGAACTCCTTCTTTCTAAAGGGGCGGATGTCTCTGCTGGGAGCATGAGTAAATACGTATCGACACAAGATACTAAAGGTAAAAATTTACAAGAATTGGCAGAATATCTTGTAAGCAAATTCGGCCCGTATTCAATTATCATATCTGATGAACAATCTGTTCTGAGATTTCTTCCGCACTTACAGACTTACTATGATGAAATATGGGTACCCGAACAATCAGACCTGGAAGGTCTTAATGATATTTTACGGTCTCATCTTCAAAATGAACCTATTACCAAGGCAAAGCCGCATTTCAACCGTAAATTCGTACTGAAATATTTAGGACAATACAATCGGGAGTACTCCGGAATAATCATAGATGGGGAAAAATGCGTTATCTGCCAAATGATACTACCGATTGATTTTCCGGTAGAACCTCCGAAAAATAAGTTCACTCAGATACACGGCTTTGCTAATGGCGTCGTGAGGGTTGTATTTAAGTTGAAAAGCAAGAAGGTTGTAGAAATTGACTGTGAATACGTGATGTAAGAAGATCTCTGCTTATTGATTTTCATAGGGATAAAAACAGCATTCAGGGATAGCAAAATCAGTAATCCACTTAATCAAGTTAAACAGAATCCTGTCGGCCACCGGGTCGGCGTCTTCACAAACATATGCCCGGCATTTCCCATTTGAACACTTGATAAACATTTTTTTTCCTTCGTACTTTTCAGAATGTGGTTGAAATAAATCAAGGTCATCTTATTATAAGTGCTTGTAAACAAAATATAGACAGAATCTTCAAGGTCAGGAGGTAAGAATGAATCATCCCAACGTAAAAATCAAGTCAGGAATCTGCGTTCTCTCAACAATACTAATCATAATCCTTTGCAGTAATACGGCCGTCGCTGAAGGACAATTGAAATTTACATCCATCAAGCCGACAGTATTCTTTGTAAGCAAGGACAGTAATCTTAGCCAGTTAGGTGAGGCAACGATAAATAATCCCCTGCAAGAGGAAGTACAAATCACTCTGCAAATCCGCATCGCCAGCGAAAGAATGAGAAGAATCCCTGCAACAGTTCCCAAGGGTGAAGCGACAGTAAAATTTCCCATGCCAAACATCAGCGAAGCCAAGCTGGTGACTTTTATTCTCACAATGGAAGGCGCAGAACAAGACCGCCACAACATGATTTGGCAGCCGCAAAGAAAATGGAACGTTTATTTTATTCCTATTACTCACCACGACCTGGGCTACACAGATACAATCGAGAACGTCCTTAACAGGTATGCCGGCTTCTATGATGACATCCTGCGATTCTGTCGCGAAACCGACAACTGGCCAGACGAAGCAAAGTACCGCTACACCGCAGAGGGTGCCTGGGCCATGAAGCACTTCGTTGAAACAAGAGACAAAGAAAGCATTGAAGAGCTGGGCAAGTACGTCAAACTGGGGCGAATCGAGATCGGGGCCCTTATGGGCAATGAAATCAGTGCCCTGTGCGGCCACGAAGGGCTTGTTCGCCTTATGTATCCTTCGTTTAGAATGGCTCATCAATTCGACGGCCAAATCCTTGTAGGCTCGATCACCGACGTACCGGGCCTTAGCTGGGGACTGCCCACCGTAATGG
>CAZIAN010000757.1:0-2326 GCA_964537355.1 uncultured Pirellulales bacterium
GCTACAATTAATTAAAAACAAATGCCTTTGTCTCCTTTTTTTCTGCGCTTTGTTTGTCTCTATGATAAGAACAGCAGAACTGCCGGTTATGTTTACCTTCGTAAGTCAGAAATCCCTGTACAGAGACGGCCTTCCTTAAGTAAATGGAATTGTTGCTTGAGAATTTATTTGTTAACATCATGACAGGCTATGGTATAATTAGTTGTCAACTTTTATGCTGGAGTTTTTTACATGAAGAGACACGCATTTCAAGTATATTTATGGGCAGCAGTTTTTATGCTCACCGTCCAGGTTTCCTTCGGTTCGACTAATATGACTGAGGTTGGTGCTTCAATGCAAAAACTGATAGAGGCTGACTGGATTGAACGCGACGGACAAATCACAGGTCAATCACAACAAGATAAACGTAAAGATTTCTCGTTGGAATGCACAAGGCAGATTATTGAACGTGGTTACAAGCTTGCTGATCGCTTACAACAGCTATCAGTTTCCATATTCCGCATGGAACCATTGGTAAAAGAATTAAAGCAGATCGAGACTAAAATAGCATCTCTGAAGTCAGTTGACAATGTGGGCGTTGATGTTCGCCGCAGAATATACCTCGATGTCCGATGGACAGTTCGCCGGATGGCGTTCTGTAATCCTTTATTGGATTTTGATAAAATACTATTCATTAAGCGTCACCATCCGGGCGGTGTGTTTCACATGTGCGACCAGTACTACGGCTTCAATGCAATTGCCGGTGGCGGATTATATGTTCTATCCGATCCGTTCGGGTCTGATCCAAGACTGACTAATCTTCTGGCCGATGCCGTTGTCGAAAAGGGACGGCTCAAGGGTAGTACACTTAAACCCGGAGCGTTTCTTTCGCCTGAACTTTCTTATGACGGACAAACGATTCTCTTTGCTTATACGCAGGGCAAAGGAAAGGATTTGCAGTGGACCCCCGAAAGTAGTTTTCATATTTTCAAGGTCAATTCTGACGGTACCGACCTGGCACAATTGACCGACGGCCCATGGAATGACTTCGATCCTTGTTTTCTACCCAACGGTCGAATTGTTTTTATCTCGGAGCGGCGGGGCGGATACCTTCGTTGCGGCCGGCATTGCCCAACCTACGCAATGCACTCAATGGCCCCGGACGGCAGTGATATAATTATGCTAAGTTACCATGAAACGCATGAGTGGCATCCGAGTGTGACCAATGATGGTATGATAGCATATACTCGCTGGGATTATGTGGACCGCGATACTAATGTCGCACATCATATATGGACATGTTTTCCCGATGGACGGGACCCTCGCTCGCTGCACGGGAACTATCCCTTGCGACGTGAGCTTCGGCCATGGATGGAGATGAGCATTCGTGCCATTCCAGGTTCGCACAAATTCGTTGCCACCGCTGCGGCGCATCATGGTAACGCCTTCGGCTCACTGGTTATGATTGACCAGCACCTCAGTGACGATGGCGCAATGTCTCAGCTTACTCGTCTGACGCCTGATGTGCCTTTACCGGAAGCTGAAAAGCACATCAGACCAATAAAAGACTGTATGGTTTACGGAACTCCGTGGCCGCTCAGTGAAGATGACTTCTTGTGTGTGTACGACAAGCACGCAAAGAACCAGGGTATCTATTGGATAGACCGCTTTGGAAACAAGGAGCTTATTTACCGTGACCCGTCGATTCCGTCCATGAGTCCGATTCCACTGCGTCCGCGAAAGAAACCACCCGTGATTCCAACCAGGACAATTCAGACAGCCGCGGATATCGCCAAGGCCGGCGCTGAATATCCAAAGGAAACCATCACAGTTGTCAACGTTTACGACAGTGACTTTAAGTGGCCCAGGGGTGCTAAAGTCGCTGCCCTTAGAATCATCCAGTTATTACCAAAGACGACAGCTCCTCCGAATCAGCCCCGTATCGGAATTGCCAACCAGACAAATGCCCGGTCGGTTCTCGGGACAGTTCCCGTCGAGACTGATGGAAGCGCGTATTTCGAGGCGCCCGTTGGCAAGATGATATATTTCCAGGCCCTGGATGACCGTGGTATGGCAATTCAGTCTATGAGGTCTGGTACTTATGTACACCCTGGTGAGCAAATGACTTGCCTGGGTTGTCACGAGCCTAAGCGCCGTACATCGAAACAATCTACTGTCACACCGCTGGCTCTTATGCGGACTCCTTCAACAATAAAACCTGATGTTGATGGCTCCAATCCTTTCAACTATGTCCGCCTTGTTCAGCCGGCGTTGGATCGTAATTGCGTTAGCTGCCACAGTGAGGAAAAAGCACCTGACCTTGCAGGGGTGATCGAAGGTAACAACG
>CAZIAN010000758.1:0-2326 GCA_964537355.1 uncultured Pirellulales bacterium
GTGCCGGCGATACCGGCCAGTTGCTCGTTCAGCACCTGCTCCAGGCCGGAGCCCGAAATATAACCGTTGTAAACCGCTCTTACGATCGCGGCCTGAAGGTGGCCGAACAATACGGTATCAGGGCAGAGAAATGGGAGCAGCTTAATGAGCAGTTAATCAGCGCAAATATCGCAATAGCTTCCGCTTCGGTGCAGGATTATCTTTTCAGGAAGGACTCATTCAAGGAAATAACATCTCGTCGCAAAAATGGGATGCTGCTGATTATTGATATCGCCGTGCCGCGGAACTTCGAGCCTGCAGTAAACGAATTAGAAGGGCTTTATCTTTACAGCGTCGATGATCTGGCGGCAGTTGTCGAGCAGAATCGTCAAGCCCGTGAGCGTGATATGGCCAAGGGTATGGAGATCGTCCTCGAAAATGTTACGGACTTCACCGAATGGTTCGGCTCCAAGGATATAGGGCCTCTGATAGGGCAGATGAAAAAGCAATTCAAGCAGATCAGCGAAAATGAGATGGAGCGATTCTTCGTCGGAGTCAGACAGGAGGCATCCTGTAAAGAGGTTATGGAGGACATGGTCAACCGCGTTGTCAATAAGCTGCTGCATTGCGTGATTAAGAACGTCAATATCGTAGCTAAGGAAAACGGGGCGACTGAGGCAGCAAAGATGGTCGACAGCATTGTCAGGCAGGCCGAAGAGATAATGTCCGAGCCGGGCGGTAAGGAGGAGGTAAAATAGTGACAGATCCTTCGAAGTCAAAGCAGATTCTGAGGCTTTTGTTTTGGGAAAGCACTATACGGTGCAATTTGACCTGCGCTCACTGCCGGCGTATAGAATCTGACGAACAAGCCTACAGAGATATTACAACGGCACAGGCGAAGGCCCTGATTGAACAATTGGCTGAGCTGGGGCGAGGTCAGCCTATGATGCCCGTATTGGTGTTTTCAGGGGGTGAGCCGCTCTGTCGCGAGGATTTGTTTGAGTTAGTCAAGCAGGCTCGTTCATTAGGAATTACTCCAGCACTTGCGACAAATGGGACACTGATAGATACAACCGTGGCTGAGCAAATACGCGGCAGCGGGATCGCGAGGGTATCAGTGAGCCTTGATGGTGCTACGGCGGAGGTTCATAACAAGCTGCGCCAGCTCGAAGGATCGTTTGAAAGAGCGATTGAAGGCATAGGATATCTTCGATCGAAAGAGGTACCTTTCCAGATAAATATTACTCTGACGAAACATAACGCCGGACAATTAGAAGATGTTTACAACCTTGCCAAATCGCTCGGCGCGGTAGCAGTGCATATATTTATGCTCGTTCCCGTCGGCTGCGGGCAGTCTCTGGCGGAAACTGATATGCTCTCGCCCGAACAATACGAGCAGAAATTACTCGATATCTGTGAACTGGATGGTCGAGGTGAATTACAAATGAAAGTGACCTGCGGCCCTCATTATGAGCGTGTTATAAGGCAGGAGGGCTTGTACAAATCCCGTATGGAAGCAGCAGGCCATGGCCGAGGCGATATTCCAGGCAGGAGCGGGCACAGAGGGGCATCGAAAGGATGCCTGGCCGGCCTCGGAGTATTGTTTGTCGGACATCAGGGCGATGTATTTCCATGCGGCTACCTGCCTATAAAGTGCGGCAATGTGCTTGAGGAGAAGCTTTCAGATATTTGGTACGGCAGCAAAGATCTTGCACGCATGCGCGACAGCAATGAGCTGGAAGGTAAATGCGGCGTCTGTGGGTACAAACAGGTATGCGGCGGGTGTCGGGGCAGAGCGTATGCAGACACGGGTAATTATATGGCCGAAGAGCCATTTTGCGCCTATGTGCCGCCCGAAGTAACTCGTTGATCTCTATTATGATTTTTTTACAGGTTTTTCTATGATAAATATCAGCAAATTATATTGTGACCAGGTTACCCCGGGCGACTGGCTCCGCTATGGGGCCAGGGGCTCGGGCGAGCGTGAAGGTGAAATCGTCCCAAAGAAAGCATCCGAGAGACGCCCTATCGTCGTATGGAACATCACCAGGTCGTGTAATCTCATGTGCGTACATTGCTATAACGACAGCGGAGTATCAAAAGCCGACGATGAGCTATCGACCGATGAGGCTAAAACCGTATTGGATGATCTTATACAGTTCGGTGTTCCATCGGTTTTATTTTCCGGTGGTGAACCTTTAACACGTCCCGATCTTTTTGAATTGATCGGATACGCAGTCGAGAGAGGCGTACGGACCGTCATTTCAACCAATGGAACTCTCATAACAACCGAGATGGCGAAAAAAATAAAGCAGCACGGCGTATCGTACGTAGGTATCAGCCTCGA
>CAZIAN010000759.1:0-2321 GCA_964537355.1 uncultured Pirellulales bacterium
AAAAGTACCGCATCCTTCTTGTTAAGGTTCATCTTCATAATAGAAATATTCGAATGAAGGGCCGCCTTTGATACGACTAAAGGGTGATTATGAATTGCGCGGATCAAATTGGAAACGGTATGGATACCTTAAAAAACATACAGCCCCAAAAAGTACAAATATCAGAACCAATATGCTAATCAACCTTCGTCAAATGTTGATCTGTTTTGGTTTATCCATCACGCGATCCCTTCAATTAATAATTTTCGGCCAAAAAAAATAAATACCTCGTATAGGAATGTTTGAAACAACAATACTCGCATTATGCTCGAATTTGATAACGCTGATGGTATTCATCGCCTATATACATTGCTTATACAGCCTTCAAACGCTCGCCTTCACCCGCCGCCGACAAGCAAAGAGGCGGTCGGGTTTGAGGTTTTGTTCGGTTAGGTTAGGTTTCGTTTCTATGTTCCACAGTTATTACAACTTTTCCTTTGGCATGCCCTTTTTCAAGATAACGGAGAGCTTCTGCCACCTCGCTTAACGGGTATCGTCTATCTATTACGGGTACAATATTTCCGGTCGCAAGAAGGTCCTTCAGAAAAACCAAATCCTTCTTGTTTAGCTTCGCCATAAAGCCACACATCTTCTTGCTCCCAATCAGGGAAAGGAGTGATTGCAGCAGCATGTCGCGTAGCAGGCCTGGCAGACTGTAGCCACCTCCAGCCCCGACAAAAACTCCTTCCCGGCTCAGCGCACGCCTGTAATCGAAGACCGAATGATAGGCGTTCGCGCCCAGGATCAGATCGTAACGCTGCGCGCTCTGCGTGAAATCTTCTCGAGTGTAATCCATGACATGGTCCGCGCCGATCGATCGCGCCGTGGCCACATTCCCCGTGCTGCACACGGCGGTGACTTCAGTTTCGAACGACTTGGCAATCTGTACCGCGAATGTACCCACGCCACCAGACGCGCCATCGACCAGAACCTTGTGGCCTTTCCGGATCCGTCCCTTATCACGAAGACCCTGAAGGGCAGTGGTTGCCGCCACCGGTACGGCTGCTGCGTCCTCAAATGACAGGTTGGCTGGCTTCGGTACCACTCTATCTTCAGCAGCACACACATATTCGGCAAATGCCCCACGGCACGCGCCGAACACCTCGTCGCCTGGTTTGAATTGCGTTACGTTCCTGCCAACGGCTTCAACCTGGCCGGCCACATCAGCGCCCAGTCGTGTGACCTTCGGTTTGAGCAGCCCCCCGGTCATTAGGCGGACGAAAAACGGTTCGCCTCTCATGAAGTGCAAGTCAAGCGGATTTACGGATGCCGCGCGAATTTTTATCAAGACCTCATCGTCCCTGGGGACAGGTTTTGCTGCCTCAGTAAACCGAAGAACGTCCGGGGGCCCGTATTCTGTGTATGTGATCGCTCTCATAAGACTCCTTGCAGACTATTTTGACCGTACAGTTATTGCGTCTGGTTCATGGCAACCTGACCGATCAGTCTTGAAACCTAACGGTGGCTTTACCTGCAAGCGTGACAGGCACGATTGTCGGGTGCAAGCGCTTGTTAGTCCTCAACCCACTCAGTACACGAACGGGATAAGCCGCTTCCGCGTTCGCATGAAACGCCTGTATGGCTCACCGATGATTGCCAGCAGCGCCCGTTCCTCAACCATTATGCGGTAACTGTATACTGCGAACGATACGAGAGCGAGGGTCGCAACGGATCCCCAACTCCCCAGCGCGATGCCGATGCCCGTATTCATCAGAATGCCAGCCGTGTAAGACGGATGCCGCAAAATTGCGTACGCCCCGCGGGTGACTACCTCTTGCTCGGCGCTTACCCGCACTTCGCCGGTGAACGAAGCGCCGAGCATCCGCCGGCAATGTCGCCGGAGAAGACTCCCGGAAACCAGGACTGTGACGCCGATGAAAAAGAGGCCGACGCGGTGCTCCGCGAACTGCAACTGGGGGATCCACGCCAGTGGAAAAGCGCCGAATAAGGCAATCCACATTCCGAACAGGATAACTTGGAGGGACTTCGCGTCCTTCCCGTTTCCCGAGCGCCGCATCCGCCGAATGATGCCGAACTCAGGCCAGAATGCCCACAAATACGCGGCCCAAAAAAATATCCAGTATGGCCACACGAATGGCAAAGGTCTCATGGTTTCCCTCATGGTCAGCCTAACGGATTGAGCTCACCTGCTCTGAGCGGAGCGCGAAGCGCACAGACGAAGAGTCGGGTGGAGCGGGGGTTAGGTTGTGATTTTGTTCTTGATTATTATCCTGCCTGATTACAGTAACAAATTTTGAGAGACAAATCTATCCAAGCCCTCT
>CAZIAN010000760.1:0-2320 GCA_964537355.1 uncultured Pirellulales bacterium
ATGCTCTGCAATCGCAATTCCGCCTGGGTTGCGAAGAAGCCCCAATTCTCTTTAGTATCGAACTCGGGACGTTGCTTGCCGAAACTGTGAGCGACCTTGCGAGAGATTTGTACACTGTCTGCATAGCCAACCATGTCGAAGATAAAGGTTACACAACCCATACGAGCCAACTGAGCACACCGTGCGAGCTTCGGATAACGTCCCGATCCTTCAAATCGCTCGGCGCCTCGTACGATCTGCTCGCGAATCCCTTTCTCGCCATAGTCCTGTAGTCTGCCGCCGTGACCGTGAGGGCACAAAACTCCGGGCAGACGACCCACAACGTGTTTTGGCTTGAAGAGCAAGCCGGTGACGAAATGACCCGGATAGCTTTCGAAATAAACTCTGTCGACAGTAAAATCATCACGCTCCACGCGTCCATGAATAACAGGATTCAGCGGAGTCTTCTCCGGCATGGGCCAAAGTCCGGTCGCCACCAAAATTCGCCGCTTCAGATCCGCCTTCCGCTGCTCCCACTGTTGTTGAGATTCAGGAACCTTAAATGGAAAGTAATCTCCGCTCAGTTCCTTCAGCGGGCCCAGCCGCCGATCATTGGGAACCTGGTTTTTCGGCAATACACGAACATCTGCGGCATTCAGATTGACACTCATTACCACAAGAATAACTATTGCCGCCAGAGAAGCAATGTACAATTTTGATTTCATATTTTACCTCCAATGATTTTAGAAATAGATGACACCGAGTTTTAGGCGTCTGCCCTCGACTGCTTGGAGCAATATTAGTTTTACCTGAACGTAGTGAGTTTGCTTTACATAAATTTCCATCCCTTGCCTAAATTACTGCTTATACCTCTTTCGGTAAGACATATGGGTGCCGATATTGACGTGTCAAATAACTGTTCGCATCATCATCATTTATGAATTTCTCAGAATAGGGATTAAACTCTAATTTTCGTCCGGTTCGAAACGAAATATTGGCAAGATGGCAAATAGAGGTGGACAGGTGACCTTCAAGAACATCACAGTACAAATCCTGCCAACGACGGGAACGGACGCAATCGATAAAATTCTCGAAATGACTCACTGTTTCGACTTTGCCTTTCCATTTCTCCATGTTTATACCTGTTGTGTACTTTCGCTCGGGAAAACTGACGTTTGATGCATGATGATTCACGCCTTCAGCATCAACATCTGGTGTTCTTGGGATAAAATCACCTATAAATGTTTCGTATCCGTTCGCCGAACTCATATATCCTTTGTTCGTGTAGAAGAAATTACCAGTTCCAAGAATTCCACCGATTGGATTGGTATACAGATTCGTGACCTCAATATCCATGCACGATCCATCGGCGTATTCAACAATAGCCGTCTGCACATTTGGGGTCTCCTGATCAGAATCCCACACATAAAGCCCACCGGCACAATGCACTTTGACCGGATGGACCCGCTTGTTCATAGCCCATCGGGAAACATCAATATGGTGAACGCCTGTGTTTCCCATGTCCGCTGTCGAAGTGTCCCAGAAAAAGTGCCAGCCATAATGGAAGCGATTCATATTAAATGGCCGGTATGGAGCTGGACCGAGGAAAAGGTCCCAGTGCACTCCTTTTGGAACAGCAGAGTCTTTAGTCTTACCAATGCTGGCTCGTCCTTTATAAATGAACGCCTTCGAGCGATACACATCACCTAAATTCCCCTCGTGCAGATATTTGACTGCACTTCGAGTATTTGGACTACTCCGCATATTCAATCCCGCCTGAACTACCCGTTTGTATTTCCTTGCGGCCTGCACCATCTTGCGACCTTCCTCTATGGTGTAGGAAATCGGTTTTTCAACATAAACATCTTTGCCTGCCTGACATGCCCAAATCGTCATCAATCCGTGCCAGTGGTCGGGCGTTGCGATGGAAATTGCATCTACATCTTTGTTCTCCAGGAGTTTCCGAATATCGTAATAGGTCTTTGGCTTATACCCGGCAATCTTTTCAACGTCCCTAACGCCCCGTGAGAATAATCTCTCATCAGCGTCGCACAGAGCAATAACTTTGACATTCTTTTGCTTAGCGAATTCTCGATAGTGTGCTTTTCCTCTTCCCCCGAAACCTACTACTGCGACATTGATTTGATTACTTGGCTTGTTTTGCGCAAATCCACTTTTCACGATTGGCACAGCAACCATAGCTCCTACAGTTATTGCCGACTTCTTCATGAAGTCACGACGGTTCGATGAAGACATGATGGCCTCCGTTAGTTTTATACCAATTTCATAGATCAGAAGTATCGTTCCACTAATAGATATTTTTAAACATTTTTACGTTTTT
>CAZIAN010000761.1:0-2300 GCA_964537355.1 uncultured Pirellulales bacterium
AAGCAGTTTCATTGTATCGGCGCGCATACCATCTATATTGTCTGCCGGCATCAGGGAGACTGTACCCACGAAACATGCTCCCATCGCTATATCTGCCACTTCGATTTGCAGCTTACCTTTTGATGTATCTGCACCGGCTGTAAACTTAAATGGAAACCTGCCGTAATCTTTAGCAACAATAAGGGTTTGTATGGATTCACTTTCATCTTTTTCATCACCCCAATGAAGTGATACGCTGACATTTGTACTTTCTTCTTGCGGTTTGAGATAGATATAACCGACGTATTGTTTGTCTTTTACAAGTCCCAGGTCAAGCTGTTGGATACCGTTGCCGGGTTGAATGAGCGGTGTGTGCTCGCCGACAAATGAATCTTCCTTGACCATAGTAACCGAATCGGGTGAACCGACGATTTGCCATGGGGAGGCGCCTACTACTGCGAACGGATTATCTCGGGGGATACTGCGTCTTCTGCTATAAGGATTGTAATTCGGGGTAATCGGGAAATAGAACTTTCGGTCTTCGAGCATTTCAGCCCAGATGCCGCCGTAGATACATCGGCCGAGGTGTTCTATAAATTGACCGTAAATGTACTTCGAGATTGGCTCGGCAGTCTTTTCAGCATCGATTTTGACAGCCGGCTCCATTGTTTTAGTTGAAATCAGCTCAAGGCTAACATCGTCAAACCAGGCTTTGCCTTTGGCCAGTCCCCAGCCGCCAAATAGACAGTTAATCTGAACAGCGGCATTGTCACTCGTATCAAATACAACCTCCACCTTTGTCCAGTCCTTGGTACCGGTAACAGCCGGCGTTTGCAGGGGCTGGAGGTTGTGTAGATTCAGAAGAGCGCCTTTGCTTGAACCGGCAACCAGGTTTTCCGTTTTAATCCAGGCCGATAACCTGTATTGCGAGTGCGGCTTAACTGTTGCGGTAGTCAGCCAGCCGGCGTCTGCGCCATTTTGGGAAGAAATCATAACGCTTCTGTTACCGGTTCGATAGTCGGATGAGTATTCGAATTCGGCTTTTCCACCGTATGTTTGAGGTTTCCAGGCGACCGGTTGATTATCGATTGCCTCTTCGAAAGAAGCATTTCTAATCATCCCTTTGGGTGTTACAGGCTGCGCCGCTGACTCATTGCTTGCCAGCCAGACCGCCATTTCACCGGCGCCTCGGTGCGCCCATGCGTAATAGGGAATCGCTGTGAAATCCTGTTCCTTCTTTAACAGGGTCTTGCCGTCATCTGAGTGGCTCAGGCCCACAGCCTTGGCGCGAACTACGGAAATGCCATTGAGCAAATCTTTATGATATTCACTTGTTAGTTTCGCTTCATCCGGCAGAACAACATTAAATACATGACTATCGTTATCCGGCCATTCAGCGCAATATACAATAGGACCCCGCTCCAGAGCCACCTTACCAACGTCGTCTGCAACATTCTTGTGAGCCAACACACGCCGCACAGGCATCGGCAGATTTAATTCGATTACATCGCCCTTTTTCCACTGGCGGTTAAGCCGGGCGAAACCTTTCTCCATATTTAAGGCGGTTGTTTCACCGTTAACTTTCAGAGACGGTTTTTCATCACTGCTCTTTGCATATCGATACAAATCCCCCGGCACGGGCTTATTCTGTGCCCAGCCGGGAATCCGAATGCAAACTGTAAAATCTGCCGGTTTTTCCGGCTCAACTGTTATCTTTACTGCCCCGTCCCATGGATATCGAGTCTGCTGTCTTATCTGCACTGTGTTTTCTTCCACCTTCATAGTGCCGGTACCTCCGGCGAACAGGTTGACATATAGATTGTCACCTTCCTGAGCGTATATATATCCGGGAACCGAAGATACGAAGCGGGTCATATTACCCGGACAGCAGGCGCAGCCGAACCACGGACTGCGTTTATGCTGGCCATGCGAGGCAAGTGGATTGGGATAGAAGAAGCTGTTTCCTTCCAGTGACACGCCTGAAATCAATCCGTTGTACAAAGTCCGCTCCAGCACATCTATATACTTTGCATCACCGTGAAATAGAAACATCCGGAGGTTCCACATAACGTTTCCTATTGCCGCACAGGTTTCACAGTAGGCGGTTTCGTTTGGAAGTTCGTAATTTTTACCGAAGGCCTCACCGGAACCCTTCGCCCCGATACCTCCGGTGAGATACAGTTTCTTCGTTACGACGTTCTCCCATATCCGGTCGATTGCCTCAAGGTAACTTCTGTCTCCGGTTAGCGCCGCCACATCTGCCATACCGCAATACATATATGATGCACGGACAGCGTGACCGACGGCTTCATCTTGTTCAA
>CAZIAN010000762.1:0-2267 GCA_964537355.1 uncultured Pirellulales bacterium
ATCGAGTCATCATTGTCCAGCATTGCATATAGTCCCTGAACCATCCGGGCCCTCATTTGCAGAGTTGTCTTTTCCGTTCTCATGCTGGGTGCACGATCGTTAAGCTCGTTCGAGACCTGTCTTAGAGTGGCTTTGTAGAATTCCCGGAATTTATCAAGCTGTTCACGAAGTTCCTGCTTTGAAATTTGCCCGTTCGTTGGAGCCACACCGCTGCCGATTGTTCGCAGGTCCTTCGAGCCGCAGCCTTCGAGCAGGAAGAGTAAAAGTACCCCCATGATTACTGTGATTATCCAGCCGCAACGATATGCTTTATATTTGTATGCCATGATTATACTCCTTCAATCAACTCCTTCTCTATATCACATTCCATTCTAATGATGACCAAAGCATCTTCGAGAATTCAATTCATTATTTATCCGAAATTTTCAAAATACTCTTCTATGAAACACTCCGGCAAGATTCAAGTCTCTTAATAACCTAATTTCATCTCAATCTCAACAATATTCCGATAGAATCATAGTATGGTCTTTAGCCCTTGCTGTTTTTGTGAAAACAGAAATCCCAAAATAATCGATCAGAAAGTCTTTCCCACTTTCGTCCAGTTAACGCTATAATATTTTCAAAAGTCAATAGGGCCCGAATCGAAGGCCTTGATGGGTCAACTTTTTCGTTTATGTTGTGAAGCAATAAAATAGAAAAGAAAGGTTTTCTATGGAAAAAAACACGATCGTAAAAATCCGATTCAAGCGATTCTTCAAGGAACAGCGGCTCTGGATCTTTGTGCGTAAAGTCCTGGAATCCAAAGATGGCTGGGTAAAGATTCACGGAAAAGGTATCCTGTTTAATCAGGGTAAAAAGTGATCCTATTGACATTGACGATCAAGCACGAACACTGTATTGTCCCAGAGATAGCATTAACCATGTAAGAGTCTTACCCGATAATTTTGACATGACCCACATTGAAACCTGTCGGCATGGTCATCGCTGGTTTATAAAGGTCGAGGGAGAGCCGGACACCAGCCTGGGAGAAGGCCTGTAAATTAAATCCCGTTTAGAATCGCGCAGCAACTCCTGAATCCCTTTGCGCATTTCATACCGGAAACTGAGGGCCGCTTCTTTTTTGCCTGTGTCAAATTGTTCAATCAAGTCTTAAAATACGAAGATATCGTTAGGATGTCAACGGCTTCTCGGCACGTTAAATTTGTAGGAATATTGTGGAAATTAAATGGAATTATGTTATTATAAGACTTGAACTGTAAAGGAGGGTCTCAACGGAGTGAACATGGGAAATATTGTATGATTGTAAAGTTTTATATTTTGGAGGTGTAAGTTATGAAAAGGTATGTAATTCTAATAGGTATTGTTCTTACATTTCTCTTGGTTGGCTGGGCCGCTTTCGGACAAGAAAAAGAAAAACCGCGACAAACAGGTATTAGCAGGCAAAGTTTAATGAATATGTCCGAGGAACAAAGGAGACAATACCAGGCCCAAATGCGCCAGAGGCGTGGTTCGAGCAATTTTAGAACAGATCAGGGAGAACAATTAAAGGCGATTGAAGCAATTCAGGAGCAGCTTGTGAAATACAAAACCGCCCTGCAAAACGTTAATAGGGAAGCTCTTCTAAATTATGAAAAACTATCTGAAGAAGAAAAGACCAAATTGACTCAAACTATGACGAAAACGGCATATGAACGACAACGGGCACTTACAACTATTGAAGAGAAATTACCTGTAATAAGAGGAAAAAGACAACAAAGTGCAGAGCCCTTGATGCCCGTTCCCGAACTAAAATCTATTCACCAGCTTGCAATAAGAGAGAAAGCACTACTGACAGCCGAGCGACTTGATAAGATGATTAGACGATACGATAGGGAATCGACAAACCCCGGCAAAAGTGTACCGACGCAAACACCTCGAAATAGACCAACTAATGAGCAGCCGGCAAAACCATAAAACAACTTATAAGCTGATTGTATATAGAAACTATGGACAGTGGAGTTGTTGAAAAAGCTGTTGTTTTTTCTGCCTTGCTTTTTGGTTGTCCGGCTTTTCTCCAGACAAAGATTCTCTCGGAGTTGGCACAAACTTTACTCATCGCAAACTCAAGTTGACTGTGTTACCACTGGTTCCGAAGATAGAAGCAAAGTTGCGCAAATAGTAAGCACACAAAAACCGCCAAGCGCTTGAGGTTAATCACCGCACCAGTCAGATACCTGGATGGAGACAATTGTTGAGGTCGATGGACAGGAGACAGTCTCATTCTACTC
>CAZIAN010000763.1:0-2264 GCA_964537355.1 uncultured Pirellulales bacterium
TGGCACCGCCAGCCTGGAGGTTGAGCTTAAAAAACAGCGCGCCGAAAATAAGCAGGACCATGTCCGGTTCGCGGGCGGCTTTGAAGACGGACAACCATCTCTTAAACGGGACTTTATGTATCAAAAGCAGGCCAATAATTGCTAAAAAGATACCGGCCGCAGGGGGCAGGTCAAAAGCAACATATAAACCGGCGGTAAATGCGATAGGCCAGAAGGCGTGCAGGAAGTCGAGCAGGTTATGGCCGATGTGGCGTTTGACCTGAATGTGGTCGGGCTGCTTCGGAGGTATGCCAAACATCAGCAGGACAATGATACCGCCCAGGATACCGGCGCCGGTCAAGATGATGTGGTAAGAAAAGAGCTTTAATGCCGAGATACCAAGGAGGCTTTGGACAAGAGGTATGGACGGGAAAAGAGGCCAGACGGGTTCCCATTGATGGCGGAAAAAGAAGTTTATAGTAGCCAGCCGGCTGCGCTCGATGCCGATTCTATCGCCGGCATCGCGCACCATGGGAGCCGAGAGCATAATGCCACCGGGCGTGGGCAGCATTCCCATCATCAGAGGTATCAGCGCCAGGGCAAACCTGCGGCTTTTGAACAAACCCTGCATGGCTGGTACAAGCCGCTTAGAAAGGCCGATTTCCTCCATCGCTGCGCCGATGACATTGACCAGCAGAAGCAGGGCCGTTAGTGAGATGAAAAGATAGCCCGTCGTTTGTGTTAGCGGCTTGCTTTGCCATTCTTCAGTCAACATCCGCCCGAGGTCCGGCGGCCAGACGTCCAGTAGCAATGCCAAAAGACAGGCCGACAGCACCATCGCCAAACCGATTTTGACCTTCAGACGCAGCAGCGTTACCAGCACAGCCAACGATATTATGATGGATATAAATGCGTACACGGCGGATTATATTAACAATAAAAATTCGAAAAGGCAGGTTTTTTCTTGAAGGAAGAACACTTAAAATATTTTAGTTAGCTTTGATCGGATTCTTTTGTTGGAAAGACCGCCTGTCTGCCGTTGTATATCAGCCCGCCCGACTCTTTATATTTTATCAGTACCTCGCGGGCTTCTTTTCGAAGGACGTCCCGCAAAACAGTTATGCCGCGGTTCTCAAGTGTATCGGCCCAATCCGGCACTTTGACTCCTTCATCGAATCCTATTTCACATGCATCTTGTCCGCGAGCACCGCATACTAATCTTCGGACTCCCGACCAGGGAATCGCTCCGAGACACATCGCGCATGGTTCGGTGCTGCTTACAAGCTCGTAAGGTGGCATATTTTCTGCGCCCAGGTCGAAGGTTTTGAGCTTTTGCTGGGCAAGGCCAATACACACCATTTCCGCGTGAGCCAACGAACAGTTCGTATCAATTACAACATTAACGCCAACAGCAACCAGTCTCCCATCCTCCCGCTCAAAGATACCGGCCCCGAACGGCCCGCCTGTTCCGTTTTTGACATTCAGTTTTGACAGCTCAATCGCAAGGCGCATTCTATCTTCAATGTCCTTAAAGACCGAATTCTGCTTTTTAAGAAAAGGCCCGACCCAATCGGGCAAAGCTAAAACTAATTTCCCGTCGCACATAGAACCATATCCATTGTAATAAAGCTGTTGCCAAGCACAAAAAATAATATCCCTGATTTGTTGGCTATACGATAGAATCAAAAACGACTTTTAATTTCGCTTCTACTGTTTCGGCGATCTGCCCAAGCTGCTCGTTGTCAATCATCTGCATCATCATCGTTGGTTTGATTATAGAGACTACCGTTTTGTCATCCTTTTCATAAACTATGACATTGCAGGGAAGCATCAAGCCGATATTTTCTTCGGCAAGAATAGCTTTATGAGCACTGGGTGGATGACAAGCCCCCAAAATTGCATATTTCCTGAAGTCAATACCCAGTTTTTCCCTGAATTTCTCCTGGATGTCAATCTTTGTCAGAATGCCGAATCCTTCCTTCTTTAATTCTTCCGCTACTGTTTTTACGACTTTTTGAAACGGAGTATTCACTTTCTTCACAAAGCCATACTTAATCATCTTTCAATCTCCAATGAAA
The DNA here is from genome assembly GCA_964537355.1 of uncultured Pirellulales bacterium. Lineage (GTDB taxonomy): Bacteria > Planctomycetota > Phycisphaerae > Sedimentisphaerales > Anaerobacaceae > NIOZ-UU13. The sequence continues at coordinate 2,058 of CAZIAN010000763.1, forward strand.
AGGTCTGCGGTTGGAAGATTTTGTTCTTTTTATCTTTCGGTTTCAGGACATACAGTACTGCAGGTTTTCTAATACGTCAATACCAACAGCTAAATAGTCAATACCATAGAATCGCCTATGGCGTAAACCAATAAAATATCTTGTTTTTCCAGACAAACGGCCTCAAAATAAATCTTATAATTTGATTGATTTTTTTCTGCGGATATT
>CAZIAN010000764.1:0-2254 GCA_964537355.1 uncultured Pirellulales bacterium
AAGCTGCCGGGGAGGGATCTGGCTGACAGTTACCGGATCAGCAGGCAATTATGACCTCTCTATTGACGGCGGCACTACGGTGAATTCTGATGGTACGCAAACCAATTTGGCAGTAACGAATCCGAGCGGACAAGTATTATATGTTGACACCACGGGAATAACCAGTACCGGAACTGATTTAGTAAGAATACCCGGAACTTATGATATCTTTAATACCCTTATTACTATTCGTGAAGTATTGGAAAATCAAAATGGACTTACCGATGCACAAGTGCTTGAGCAGGCAAAATTATTACCATATTCAATAGATGAGATAAGTAAGGTTTTGGTGAAAACTGAGGTATCTATTGGGTCAAAAATCGGCTTTCTGGACGACCTCCAAAATAGTATGAAGAACATTCAATACAATACTGAAGATGAAACGACCCGCTTGCAGGAAGCAGATATTGCTCAAATAGCTATAGACCTGTCCCGCCGGGAAGTCCTATATCAAATGTCATTATCAGTGGCTGCAAAACTAATGTCCATGTCGCTGTTGGATTACATTACATAGTTTTTTTGAGAGCAAAAGATAAAAAATGAAAAGTAATTTGAAAACATAAATGTTTGATATTTATACAAGTGTTATACCAGGGGGCTGAAAAACGCACATATACGCAGATATAAGCTAACGGCACGGAATTTGCATCATTGTCAGCAAGGTAATGACCATGGGATGGTCAATTTCTAAAATTTAGGAGTAAATCAGATGGCACTAATGGGGACGAACTCGAATCAAAGTGGTGAACAAAGACACAATAAAGCGCCTGGGAACCATAATCATTACGAAAGAGGTTTGGAATTAGCTGAAGCCGGAAAACATCAGGAAGCCCTGGCCTGTATGCAGGAACATCTTTGCATAACCGGCGGCAACGCACAAGTACTTAATGATACAGGGGCAATCCTGCATTGCCTCGGCCGTTCGGACGAAGCCATCGAGCATTTTATCAAAGCTCGGAGGTACCAAAGGGACTCCATCGAAATATTGTGGAACCTCGCAGAAGCATATCTTGCTGTCGGCAAAGCAAAGGAAACTATGCAGCTTTTCGATAGTATGGAGCGGCTTGGTATATTGAACGTGGACGTAGTCAACAGAACCGCCGACATATTCCTGCAACAGAATAATAAAGCAGATGCCATCGAAATATTAATCCGCTCACTACGAATTTGGCCCAATCAGGAGATTCTCAAGCCGATGATCGAGGTGATTCGTCACAAAAGGCCGAAGATAGCTTTCTTTTGTGGATTAAAAGGCGATACAAAATTCCTCACGGATATTTGCACATTTACCGAGCACCGTTTCCCTGTGAAATTTTTTGACGGAGATAACATTAACCAGATGCAAGAATTAATGGAATGGAGCGATATTTCCTGGTTTGAGTGGTGTACTAATATTGCAGTGGAAGCTTCAAAATTGCCTAAGGTTTGCAAGACTATTGTACGTCTTCACCGTTTCGAGGCTTATGGCGACTGGCCGAGCCATGTCCAATGGGAAAATATCGATACACTCATCACTGTCGGCAACTCATTTGTCAAAGAAAGCCTGGTTAAGCAAGTTCCGAATATTAACAACCGAACCCGCCTCGTTACTATTCCAAATGGTGTTAACCTCGATAAACTTAAGCTCATCGACAAACAGCGAGGCAAGAATATTGCCTGTGTGGGTTATCTGAATATGAGAAAAAATCCGATGTTCCTTTTGCAATGTATGCAAAAGCTGCATTATATTGACCGGGAATATAAACTGTTTTTTGCCGGAGTTTCTCAAGATCCAATGCTTGAACAGTATATCAGGCATATAGTCCAACAACTTGAACTAACGGATGTGGTGTTTTTTGACGGTTGGCAGGAAGACATAAATTCCTGGCTGGAAGATAAACATTATATCGTTTCCGGTAGTATCGGGGAAAGTCAGGGCATGGGCATGATGGAAGGTATGGCTCTTGGCCTGAAGCCGGTTATCCACAATTTCCCTGGTGCAAACCAGATATTTCCATCAGAGTTCTTATTTAATATTGCAGAAGAATTCTGCAATCAAATCCTTTCAGATAGTTATCAACCAAAAAGATATCGCAGATTCATCGAAGAAAACTATCCGCTTAAAAACCAGTTGACCGATATTAGCAATATCTTCACCCAATTTGAAAGCGAGATAGATTCACAACAAACCGTAACCGAATTTTCCAATAATTTGCAAAATTTGAACCTTAACGAG
>CAZIAN010000765.1:0-2253 GCA_964537355.1 uncultured Pirellulales bacterium
ATTAGCTGCACCTATATTATAATACAACATAGTGCGGCTTTTGCTTTTTTTTAATTATTTCATACATTTTTTTGCGAATTTATTCAATCCGGGGAGTTTTTATTGCAAATTTCTGAATACGTGGAATAATGAGCGGACGGTTCTATAGGGTAATTCTGATCTTTGTCATGGGTAAGTTATAGGTAACAAAACAGCAGGATTTTGTCGCCGTATGATGCTCAATGCAAGATCGAGTTCAGAGGATAATTTTTCGAAGCTGGAATGGAGCTTTGAAACAACTTCTAAGATTCATTTTTCAGGGAAGGATTTATATTAATGAAAGAGGAACGAATCAAATGTCCTTATTGTTCTGAACTGATATTAGGAGATGCCCAAAAGTGTCGTTTCTGCGGAGAATGGTTTGCAGAGAAAAATAAGCCTGATGTACATAGCGATCTTACGGTTTCGTGGCCTTCACAGGACACTCAGGATAAACAGTCAGAACCGGAATTGAAAGAAGCTGTAAAAGAGTCTCAGAAAGAGCTTTTTGAAGGTCCGGTTGAGAGACCCAGGCCCTCGCTTTCACCTACAAAACGCCGAATCGCCTGGCTCAGAATTATTCTTACTATTGTATATATAGGAATCATTATTGCCTTTGTCATTTACGAACGAAATGCTCATGAGGTGCTAAATCGTGGGCGGGGATTGGAGAACCTTCAGGAATATCAGGAAGCACGCGAAAAATATAGGGAAGTTATAGAAGAATATCAGCTCTCCTTCGCAGTAATAGAAGCGCGAAAGAATCTGCGACGAGTAGAAGAGCATCTTGGCAATGACTTCAGCATAGACGATGTTTATTGGCTGCCCTTCATTACCTGGCCTGTATGCTCAGTGTTACTCTTTCTTGTTTTTTTAACCCGTATTCATCGGCCAGGCATGGCATTTCTTGCATTTCTGCTTTTGCTACTGGCTATTTTTGGTTCTGTGCTTCAACTCGCCTGGTACGGTCTCATACCAATTGAGCCGATAGCCGTGATTGTACAGGCATTTGTCGCAGAACCGAAAGGGACCTTTGTCACGAGCTATATAATGCTTATTATAACTGCCATGATGACTCTAACGGCTACAAGGAAGTTTCCTTTTGGCTATCATAGAATGGCGGATAAGACAAAGATGTATTGAGTAAATTAAATATTTTGAGGGAATCAAAATGCTGATAGACAAATTAAAAGTTTGGCTGGCAGTATCGTTGCTTTTGCCTGGTTTATATGGCGCTTCTTATGCTGGGAACGCAACGTTTGCAGGCGGAGATGCTCCCCGGGATTCCAATAGTATTCAGACTGAAGTCTCTGATTCCAACACGGCTGATATGGCAGCAGTAAAAGACGTCGCCCCCGGTCAAAATGACGACCTGGGTAAAGATAATGCCCTGGCCGGCCAACCCGTCGTCCAAAGCGATCCGAATCTTTCCGCCGAAAGAGTTGTTGACCAAAACGCTGTACAAGGAAAGCCGCCTAAAGCATCAAAAACAGACCAAGAAGAGCGGTCACGGTGGATGACAGGTAAGATGATTGCCTTTTATATCGCCGTGGGCCTGGCTGTGGCTACTATAGTAGCCTGGTTTCTCCTGAGGAAAACACTCAGGACGAGACTCAGAATGAAAAAAATAATGATCGAAGACCCGGACATCGATGATTTTCTGATTGCTTTCGACTGGACCTCAAAGGTACTCTACTTCCCCACTATGATTGCTTCAATAGTAGCGGCCAATCTGATGTATCTGCAGGAAGCCGACTTGTGGTTTTTCAGTTCAATAAATCCTAAAATAATTGGCAGTGCCTGGTTTCTTATATTCTTCCTGAATTTTATCATTGAGGAGTATAACATTACCATCATGATGATGCTAACGAGCCTGATAAGTATCGGATTTCTATTTTTGTGGTTAAACCTGGTCGGCTGGGTTTCGGGCTTCCTGAACCTTTTCAAACACTTCGCCTTATCCATAAGTGCTACCGGTTATCTACTTGTAAGCATAATCGGCTTGTTGACCATTTTAATTTCGTGGCTCAAAGGTCTGTTCTATTATGTGACGATTACGCCCAACTATATGAACCTGCAGGAAGGCCCGACAGAAACGGGTGAGCAGATAGGAAGAGAAGACTATAACACGAGGGTAGATACAAGCAACTTTTTTGGCCGGCTTTTAGGATTTGGCAAGATAGTTATTACTTTCAAAGACAAAAAGCGGCAGCCTATAGTTTTACAGGTCAGCAA
>CAZIAN010000766.1:0-2252 GCA_964537355.1 uncultured Pirellulales bacterium
ATTCTTTTAGTAAACGAAGTAAAATCCGCTGGCTCAAAGTGCATATTACGATCAGCAGCCCTTTGCCTCAGAACTATAATGACTTGATCCGGAATTGGAAGGTTTTGAAACGCCCAAAAACTTCAGTTTTTTAGTTGCAGTCTATCATTCGATAGCTCGGGCGCGAGAAAATTGTTGGGTTAAGATGTTAGCGCATATCGTTTTTGTAGCCGAATCGAATTATGGCGGGAAAGCTTAGTTTGTTTTCCGTAAACAACATTTCTTGTACTTTTTCCCACTTCCACATGGGCACGGATCGTTTCTGCCAACTTTCGGGAGCTGAAGTGCCACTTTGGGTGAATAGTCTCTCTTTTTGCAATGCGCGTAAATAGCTTTGAGTTTAACGTGTCTCTCGCGCAATTGCTTATATATATTTTGAACTTGCCCCTCTATGGCTGTTCTAACTGTTTTCAAAGTTATGGGAAATGAACACTCTTCAATTATCTTCCACTGTTTATTTCTGTAATTGACAGATGCAACACATAATTCTGTCCCAGTTTTCCCCACTTTATCTACAGAAAAAATATTCAAATTAGTGTCTGTGCAGGGACATTTAGGTAAGAGACAATACTGATCGAAAATAATACATTCCTTTCCATTCATTGTGACGAGCAATTGCCCACCATATGGTAGGACATCATTGTAAGCGTACATTAATCCATTATATTCGACTTCATCATATTCAAAATAACCATCTATGGAATCAAGAGGGGCTTCCTCGCTAATTTTATTCTTAAAAGCAAAATGGCTTTTATAGAGAACTTTAAAATCATCCTCGTCCAATTGGCTGAGAAACAGTTTAGCGAATTTCAGATCCTCTTTTGGAACTTTCTTTTTAATTTTGTATCCCAATGATTTACCAACAATATCAATCTCCACCTTCCGAGGAGGCAACTGTTCTTTGTTTTCATCCTTACGCTCTATTGGAATGAGATCCAAATACGCTGTTTCGCAAGTGCAAACTGGATTTTCGCACCCAGAAATTATGCTTTCGTATTTTTCGATTATGCTACCATTCTGGACGGCTGCAATTATTTTCTTGGATTCATTATCAACAGTTAATACCATTTCATTCCCTTGAATTTTGGCGAAAAAACATTTCAGATTGAGCAGGCTCTGTTTTTTGATTCGGCCCACAAAAGCGCTTAAACTATACAAGAATTTTGGCGGTTTTACAATATGATACTATGAGATTACCAAAAATCTAACGAATTTTCAGACACATGACAAGTACCCGAACAGAGATAAGGTGACAAGGTGCACCGCATATGCGAGGCTTCGAGGCTGAGAGTCCAAAACCAGCAGAAGAATACGGGAATGACTCCCGGGAGTTGTCTCGGTATAGAATTCCACTACGAACCTGACACTGTTGGAGAGTCAAATGGTGGCACCATCATTTGGGTAATCTATACTTTGCCATTATTTTAGCTTACGAAAGCGCAAGTGGATTCAGAGAGTTACGATGAAGTCTATGGCAAATAGTTATCCGTATTGGTCGGTTTTAAATATTCATATATTCTAAAAATAGTATTGACCTCCCTCCTTTTTGCGGATAAATCAAATACGTTATACTCATCTCCATAATGATACCCCTATTTCTGTTTTATAAGGACAATACCTTGGATGGAAAGGACCTATACACATGAGCGATGACTTTCTCTATCGGAACGCCTTTGGGCGTCGGGTGTTCCGACTCGGTTTAGCTACCAATTACGGCGTTGATGGAAAGGACTTGGAGTGGGCGCTGGAGCAGGGTGTAAATTATGTCTTTTGGACCCCCAAATCACGACAGGTAACGGAGTCACTCAAAGCGGCCATAAAGCGTGACCGTGAATCGCTCGTCTTGGCTTGTGGGCCAACCACCGGATATTATGGTGGGGGTATAAGGCGCGCCTGCGACCGACTGCTTCAGAAGCTCGGAACGGACTATCTCGACGTTTTTCAGCTTTTTTGGCTTGGTCGTACGAGCGCCTTGACTCCATCCACGATTGACGCGTTGGTATCCCTTCGGGAGTCAGGTATGGTTCGGGCCATTGGGGTGAGCATTCACGACCGAAAACGGGCAGGCAAACTTGCCGAAGATTCTCCTTTAGACATGCTTATGATCCGTTATAATGCCGCTCATACAGGCGCCGAGCGGGACATCTTCCCCCACCTTAAACGCAAACCGGCTATTGTCGCCTACACAGCCACGCGATGGCGGGGTCTCCTTA
>CAZIAN010000767.1:0-2243 GCA_964537355.1 uncultured Pirellulales bacterium
CATCAAGATAGCATGAGCGTAATAGGAATGAATGAATGAACAAAACCCGCATATTTCTTTGGCAAAGGGATTGAAATGTATAAGGACCAAAGAACAGAAGGGTTTTAACAACACCATTTCTCCTGCTTTTTGTATGGTCGCTGCTGCGTGGAATCCAAAACCTAAAAACTTAAGATTATGTCGAATACGGCTTTGCATTTGATGATTACGGCCAATATATAATATATATTGCTCTTCCATACGATCTCCCTCCAGAAGAAACATTCTAAAACACCGGCTATATTCTAAGTTTGCTTTCGACCCCAAATTAATATGATTTTCCCGAAAGTTACCCCTGATAAAATCCTCATGAATCCATTTTCACATTCCTGCTAATTATTTTTTTTTCAGATACATTACAAAATATATGAAGTATCACGAACATAAAAGTAAAAGTTATTTAAATATGATATTCTTTGATGCTTTGCTGCCAATGAGTAACATACTTATTTTCGATGAAGCAGAACAATACATAGTAAAGGCGAAACAAAATCCCAAAATGTTGATAGTTTTTTTATGTTTTTTATGAAATTTTTATATCTCTTGATGAGGTAATACTTTGCGGGTCAGCAACAAATGAGGAAGGAGCCGGTATAGTAAGCTTCATATAAAACTCTCATGAGCCATAGCAGAAGCCAGACTAAATATGTCGGCATCATTATTATTAGATATTTCAGCCTTTATTAGCTCGACTTTTGCCATTTTATATAGTTACGCTGCTTGGCTAAGGTAATCCAGCAGCATATTCTTTAATTTCGGTGGTAGTTTATTAAAACCCTTATGATAAGAAGCCTTTTCAAAAATACTTTCTTGCCAAAACAATCGCCGCACGGTTGCGATGGCATCCGAGAAGGTTGGCTCAGTTTTGACATACCATTCCGTGCTCCGTATCTGGATATGATGAATTCGTGTATGCTTAGCAAAAATAAGGCAGATTACACTGAACAACCCAAGCAGGCATGGGGCTGTACGCAAAACCGATTTGGCCACATACTGTCGCGGTGTTTCAAAACCCAAATGAGTCCGCATTTCCTGAAAGGTTGTTTCGATAGGCCAGCGGGCAGTGAACCAACTAACAATCTGTTGGAGACTAAGGCTGGCATCAGTGGTATAAAAATATTCGTCCCTGTGCGTGCCTTGGACATCGTGGACAAAAACCCAGCGAACTGGAACCAATCCCTTACCTGCTTTATACCAGTAGCCGGCATCTCCGGTAAGTTCGACTTGACGGTCAGAACCACCGTACCAACGGACTGTCGCCGGGGCCAGTTTCCTATGGGCTACTACCTGTTGAGGTTTTGGCAATTTGCTGCCCTTGGTGCGAGGCCGGCCCATGCGGTTTCTTCGTTTCGGCGGTGGTGCATGAAGATTTGCATCGCCGTGGTAACGACTTACCAGCGTGGCGTGGTTTTTGTGACGATGGCAAAACATAGCCAACTCATGCGAAGCATAGCCGCCATCACCCAAAAACACGAATTTCCGTTCAGGAAATCAGTGAATCAATACAGCCATCAGTTGACGGGCCAAGCGGGGAGCTGTTTTATGTCGGCGTTTTTCAGCGATGTTGAGTTTCTCCGGACGATACAATGCGCACAGTACCGGCAAAGCCCATCGCCGCGAAGTAAAAGGAAACTTCACCGAAATTGCCAGCACCACCCAGCGATGGCCCCAACGATAGACCACATGTTTATGAGCGGAACGAACAGCATCGTGATGACAGCCTTTTCCGTAAACATGCTTGCCGCGATGTTGAGCTGTGGTATCGTCCAAAGGCGCCAAAACAGGTTCTTCGGAGGCAATGAAATGCAGAATCGCTGTCGCCAGCATCTTACCCAACGGCCACAACGACCAACTCGCCCGGGAAAAGACACGATGATAGGTACTGGGATGCCCCGTGACTACTGCCCGCATCGTCCACAATACGCCAGTGACAGTTCGTCTGCCCACTGTGAGGATAGCTCCGATGGCCAACGGAAGAATTCGCTGGAAAGTTGGCTGAGTAAATGCTGTAGAAAAACTCATGAAAATTTGCTCTGCTGCCGATGGAATAGAAAGCATAATAGACACCTTTCCGATTATATTACCTTCGATAGTAATAAAAATCGGCAGGAGTCTATTTACTACCACAGTGTTTCTTCTGTCCATCAGTCGGCAACCTTAAAAAATGGCAAAAGTCGAGCTTAGATGTATTGGTAAATCTCAAA
>CAZIAN010000768.1:0-2243 GCA_964537355.1 uncultured Pirellulales bacterium
TGCAGAACAAACGAAAATTCAAAGAATGCCAAAGCAAAAGCATCGGAAAATAGTCGAAGGCTTATTCCATTAGCGGGTCAATGGCTCTTTAAACTGGACCCCGCCAACGCCGGCGAGAAAGAAAAATGGTACAGCAGCAAACTGCCCGACCAAATCAATCTGCCAGGCTCGACCACCGAAAACGGCTTTGGCGACGATATCTCTCTCGACACGAAATGGACAGGCAGCATTATCGACAAGTCATTTTTCACCGACGCCAAATACGAAAAGTACAGGCAGCCCGGCTCAATAAAAATCCCCTTCTGGCTGACCCCCGTAAAACACTATAAAGGCCCCGCCTGGTACCAGAAACAGGTTGATATACCCTCAAACTGGGCCGGTAAAAAAATAACTCTTTTTCTCGAACGTTGTCACTGGGAAACAAAAGTCTGGGTGGACGGCACCGCCGTCGGCACCCGCGACAGTCTCTGCACGCCTCAGCTCCACGACCTGAGCAGCCTGATGACACCCGGCCGGCATACGGTGACTATCCGTGTGGACAATTCGATTAAATATAATGTCGGAGTTAACGCCCACTCAGTCAGTGACCATACCCAGACAAATTGGAACGGCATAATCGGTAGAATCGAATTGCAGGCCGCCGATAGCCTCCAAATCAGCGACGTTCAGGTCTATCCAAACATAAGTAATAAATCAGCGAAGGTTATTGTATCAATCAGCAGCTCCGGCAATCAAAATCTCACAGGAACATTAAACATCCGCGCCGAAAGCTTCAATACCCCTCAATCCCACAAGGCCCCACAGCATAGCATCGAATTCACTGCCTCGAAACCCATAACAATCCTCGAATTTGACTATGCGATGGGCGGCCATGTACAGTTATGGGACGAGTTCTCTCCGGCGTTGTACAAGCTGACAGTTTCGCTCGCTGCCAAAACCGCAAAAGATACATTACGAGACGAAAAAAAAGTAACATTCGGCATGCGACAAATCGGCACAAGAGGAACACAGTTTACCATCAATGGCCGTCTTACCTTCCTGCGCGGAACACTGGAATGCTGTATCTTCCCCCTGACTGGATATCCGCACATGGATGTAGATGGATGGCTTAGAAACTTACAAGCCGCTAAAGCGCACGGACTTAACCACCTGCGATTCCATTCATGGTGCCCGCCCGAGGCGGCGTTCGAGGCCGCCGACAGAATGGGAATTATCTTCCACATCGAATGCCCCGCATGGACAACCATCGGCGACGGCGAGCCAATCGATAAATTCATTTACGCAGAGGGCGACCGTATTCTAAAAGCATACGGCAATCATCCGTCTTTCTGCATGCTTGCTTATGGAAACGAGCCGGGCGGCAAAAATCAAAAAAGGTTCCTCGGCGACCTGGTCAGCTACTGGAAACAAAAGGACCCCCGGCGTCTTTATACCAGTGCCGCAGGATGGCCCGTCATCCCTGAAAACCAGTATCACAGTACCCCAGCCCCGCGAGGCCATCAGTGGGGCGCAGGCCTCAGCAGCCGCTTCAATGCAAAACCACCCGAAACCGCAAGCGACTACCGTGACATCATCGCAAAATACGATGTCCCCGTCGTAAGCCACGAGATAGGCCAGTGGTGTGTCTTCCCAAACTTAAAAGAAATCGAAAAGTACACAGGCGTCCTGAAAGCACTCAACTTCGAGATTGTCCGTGATTCACTTGCCGAAAAGCACATGCTCGACCAGGCACAGGATTTCCTCATGGCCTCCGGAAAATTGCAGGCATTGTTATATAAACAAGAGATAGAATCCGCACTGCGCACCCCCGGCTTCGGCGGTTTTCAACTGCTCGATATTCACGACTTCCCCGGCCAGGGCACCGCGCTCGTTGGAATACTCGACCCATTCTGGGATTCCAAGGGCTACATCGAACCACAGCAGCACAAACAATACTGCTGCGAAACCGTACCGCTGCTGCGAATGAAAAAACGCATCTGGACTACAGACGAAACATTCAGCGGCGCCGTTGAGATTGCCCATTTCGGACCGGCACCTATAAATAATGCAAACGTACTCTGGTCTATAAATTACCCCAATGGCCGTAAAGCAGCTTCAGGGAAATTACCTCAGATTACCATCCCCATAGGCAACGGCATTAAACTCGGAAATATCAACGTCCCGCTCAATAATATTCAAGCACCGAACAAACTTATCGTAAAAGTTTCGATAGATGGAACCTCGTTCGAAAATCACTGGGACAT
>CAZIAN010000769.1:0-1761 GCA_964537355.1 uncultured Pirellulales bacterium
AACTTTACGGCAGAGATTATGCTCGGATGCCCGTGTCGTATTTACTTCTTCACTGACCATCAATTGAGCGACTACCAGTTCTCCTACCATATTTACAAGGTTGTCGAGACGGGCCGTGCTGACTTTTATTTTTTCATCTCCTGAAGAAGCTTGTGCTTGTGTGGTTGAACCTTGTTTTTTCGGCTCGTCCTTTACAGCTAAAACCTTGTCTAATTCTTTGTCCTTCTCCTGAGTCTGCAGACTGTCGAGAGAAGGAGCAAGGCTTTGGTTTTCTACGGACTCTTTCAATTTTGTTAACAATTGTGGTAAACATTTTTGCTCAGATGCGGCTTTGCCAGTCTTTGTCGAATGCTCCAGGTCAACGACCAGTTTTTTCATCATGTCAATTGCTTCAAAAGCAATCTCAATATTGTTACCGGTCATAGTCAGTTCGTTTTTGCTGGCAAGGTCAAGTAAATTTTCTGCCCAATGAGCCAACTGACAGATCTGTGTGAGATTTAAAAAGGCCGCCAAGCCCTTTAGCATATGAAATCCACAAAATACCTGATTGATTACCTCTTTATCATCCGGTTGATTCCCAAGGTTGAGCAATCCTGCTTCGGCAGACTCAATATGCTCAAAGGCTTCATTGATAAAATCGAGTATAAATCCTGCATCTTTTTCAGAAATTGTAGAGGTTCCCTGTGGCGCAGTTTCGACATCTGCTATGTAGTCCATCTTGGCCGGCTCAGAGTAAAATTTAGTTTTGCCTATGCTGATTTCGTCAGTCAAACTCTGAAGTGTTGATATTGCCTGTGATGTTATCTCGATTGACTTGATGGTATCCTGATTTTCCTTCCGAAGTATTTTCTGCAGGGCTTCGGTGGCCTGAGATGTTTTACCCCGGGCCTGTTCGAGCAGTTGTGCAGGACCGTCACTTATCTCGGTGATATTCTGCTTAATTTGATTGAGGATTTTCTGGAGGTTCTCAATCTCCGATAAATCCGTCGCACTTATCATATTTATCGCAGAAGCTGCCTGGTCTATAAGCTCTGTAAGTTTGTCACAACACATTTGTATTTTTTGCCACCCCAAAAATTTGATTTTGTTGCACATACTAAGCTGAGATTCTCGTAGCTATTTCGGCATTAAGAGAGAGTCAATTAACTCAAATTGGGCTTTTTTAGACACAAACTGAGACAGCTTTAGACATTTGGTCTTGAAACAGGGCCGATAAAAAAGATGATAACGAATTCAAGATGTTCACGGTGTGGAGTTTATTCCTATTTTGTAGGTGAACAATGAGACAGTGCATTGAACGATTGTAAACGGAGAAAAGTAGAGTACGGATAATCTTAATAAAAGAAGTTGATGTATGTCCTTCGGATGTGTACCTTTTTGAGGTTTGTGTTTGTTAATGTTTATACTAATGCAGGTGCCTCGGCTGTTTTGCCAACGGCCGAAACATTTTCACTTGTATTGAGCAGCGTCCGGAAGATGTCGAATACCGTTACGAGGCCTTGCACTTTACCCTCTTCATCCACAACAGGTAAGCCGCGCCCGCCAAACCGGCAAATATTTTCTATAATTGTTGCCAGAGGTGTTTCAGGCTTGATTGTGCGAACGGGCCTGCTCATAATCCACTTGAGTTTGATTTGAAGAGTTGCATCATCCAGAGGCCCATACCATTTCGCAAATATCGGTCGCAGATAGATACTGGTTGCTCCTGTTATATCAGATTTCGATACTATTCCTTCCAGTACCCCATCTTTGCCTATCATT
>CAZIAN010000769.1:1771-2237 GCA_964537355.1 uncultured Pirellulales bacterium
GAAAATCCCTTATTAACACTACTCTGTCGTTTGTCATTATATATCCGCTGTCTTGTTGCTGCATTTTTGTCATAGCCTGCTGTACGCTCTCCTCTGAAGTAGCCCAGACAACCTCTTTTTGCATAATGTCTGTTGCACATGCTTCTACATCGATGTTGGCTATTGTGGCTTTGCCGAATTCGCCGGGAAGGATAGCTGGCGACTGAGCCATTTTTTGAATAGTTTCCGAAACCTTACCCTTCGGAGGCTCTTGCTTCTGCTCTGGTGCTGATGTTTTTTCGTCGGTCTTTGCTTCAGTCTCTGATTTAGCTTCAGTTTCGGTTTGAGGCTTTTCTTCCGCTTCATCCTTGGCTTTTTCTTCGGCTCCTGCCTCTGCTTTTACTTCAGTCTTGGTTTCAGATTTTTCATCGGATTCCTTCTTGGATTCCACTTCGGTCTCAGCTTTTACCTTTTCTTCTGCCTCGGC
>CAZIAN010000770.1:0-2230 GCA_964537355.1 uncultured Pirellulales bacterium
ATAAGGCAATCATCTTCCGGCCGGGAACTCGGGGCCGGATGGCCTGCGGGCAGTGTCAACGGCCAGGACATTGATTACGGGATGGACCCGGATGTGGTCAATGATGTGCGATACCGGGACAAGATTAAGGATGCACTGCTGGCGATACCTACTATCTCGCTGGTAACGGACCTGCATAACCTGTTCGATTCTTCTGAGGGTATTTATGTTAATGCCGGGAGAGAAGGACGATTATGGGAGCGGCCTGCATCGGTTGAATTGCTCAATCCTGACGGCAGTGATGGTTTTCAGATAAATGCCGGTTTAAGAATTCGTGGTGGATTTAGCCGCAGTAACAGCAATCCCAAACATGCATTCCGCTTGTTTTTCAGGGCCGAATATGGACAGGCCAAACTCAGGTTTCCGCTGTTCGGTGACGAAGGTGTTGATGAATTCGAGAACGTTGACCTTCGGACGAGTCAGAACTATTCATGGAGCTTCCAGAACAGCAGCCAGAACACGATGGTACGCGAGGTGTTTTCACGCGACGTACAGGGGCAAATGGGACATCCATATACGCGCAGCCGCTATTATCATCTTTATATCAACGGCCAGTACTGGGGCATCTTCCAGACACAGGAGCGTTCCGAGGCCTCGTATGCCGAGTCGTATCTCGGCGGTGACAAGGACGACTACGATGTGGTGAAAGTGGACCGCAGTGTCGGGCGCGCAATGCTGGCTACTGACGGGAATATGGATGCCTATCGCCGGCTATATGACGGGACGGGGGCGCGAGCGTTGAGCAACAACGCCGCCTACTATAGACTTCAGGGATTGAATCCGGACGGTACAAAAAACCCGGACTACGAGAGATTGCTCGACGTGGACAACCTTATTGATTTTATGATTATCGAATACTACACAGGTGACAGGGACGGCCCGGGGTCCCGCTTCGGCAACATACCCAACAATACGTTCAGCATATACAATCGAGAGAATCCCGACGGTTTCAAATGGTTCCATCATGATAATGAGCATACTCTGGGTGTGAGTAATAGTGAACTGAATATGGTTACTCCATTCACCACCGCCGGGGCACAGTGGAGATATTTCAATCCGCATTGGCTTCACGAACAGCTTATTTCCAACAAAGCCGACTATCGTATGCGATTTGCCGATCGTGTATATCGTTATTTCTTCAACGATGGTCTTCTGACACCAGGTATGTCTCAGGACCGCATCCGGGCTCGTGCCGAGCAGATTGAGCTTGCGATAATCGCCGAGTCGGCCCGATGGGGTGATTCCAAAAGTTCAAGCCCATTTACAAGAGACGGCCATTGGCAGCCTGAAATCAATAGGATTCTTAATAATTATTTACCGTCTCGGACGGATGTTGTTCTTGAGCAGTTTAAGAGCGTAGGCTGGTATCCCCGTGTCGATGCGCCCACGTTCAGCCATAGGACGGCACGGGTCGAACCGGGCTTTAGATTAACTATGAGCGCGCCGGACGGCACGATTTATTATACCCTTGACGGTTCTGATCCGCGTCTGACAGGGATGTCACCTGGTATCGGTGACAGTACTACCCTGGTAACTGAGAGTGCCGCTAAACAGGTGCTTGTTCCGAACCGCCCCGTTAGCGATAACTGGAAAGGCGGCGAGCCTTTTAATGATTCGGGCTGGCCGGCTTGTGTGGGAATCCCGGGCGGTGTGGGCTACGAAAGAGGCTCAGGCTATGAAGGTTTTATCACACTTGATATAGAAGACCAGATGTATAGAAATAATACAAGCTGTTATATTCGTATTCCGTTTATCATTGAAGGCGGCCTGGACGGTTTTGACTTTATGACACTTAATATTCGCTATGATGACGGCTTTGTCGCCTACATAAATGGCATCGAAGTGGCCAGACGCAATTTCCTCGGCACGCCGACGTGGAACTCCCGCGCTGAGTCCAGCCACAATGACTCTGAAGCTGCCGTCTTCGAGAACATAGATATCTCTGCTTATCTCGACGCTCTTGGGCCGGATGACAATATCTTAGCGATACACGGCCTGAATTCCTCTACAACCAGTACCGACCTTCTCATCTCCGCAGAGCTGGTTGCCGGCAAAGGCGGCTCTCCCGTTGACGGGGGAACTTCACCCGGTGTGCTCGAATATACCGGGCCAATTACGCTGAATCAAAGTACCCAGGTTAAAGCCCGCGTACTCAGCGGCAGCACGTGGAGCGCCCTCAATGAAGCAACTT
>CAZIAN010000771.1:0-2228 GCA_964537355.1 uncultured Pirellulales bacterium
TTACCGCCATATTTATCAAGCCTGGCTGCCGACATCGTGCCATAGGAAAGATGCGAATCGTAAACATCTCAATACCCGCCTTCGACCCCGAAGATGAATGGTTTGACTAAACCAAGCCAGCCCTAACTGCGTTTTTGGATAAGACAATGACATCTAATCACTTTTCTTTGTAAGACACTATTGACACAGGCCGATTTAATTGCAATGATTTCTTCCTTGGATATGTAACACGTTAGTAGCGTTGTTGATGAAAGGATATTTCCGATGACTATCGAATTTCGCAAGGACTATACCTGGTCCATGGTCGTTCCCACGAGTATGGGCGGCCGCTTAACGCCGGTCTCCGGCCAGCCTGTTCATTCCAGTAAAACGTTCATCCTGCAGGCCACCAGTGCCGAGTCTAATGTAGCCAGTGTATCCAGTTATTTGGGCTTGCCGGTAAAGGTGCTGACGACCTTTGTCAAGGGCAGTCCCATCGCCCGGTTCATAAAGGACGACCTTGCCGGCCGGCACATGGCCTACGAGGCCAAAGAGGTCGAGCAGGGCGGGCCATGGGGCTATCGGCACCAGTTCAATATAGCCGATAGTGGCTCCGGCTCCCGCGGCCCGCGGGTCCATAACGACCGCGCAGGCGAAGTAGGGCGCACCCTGAACGTCAAAGATTTTGACCTGGATAGAATCTTTGGCACCGAAGGTGTGCAGATCGTTCACATATCAGGTCTAATCGGGGCCCTTTCACCCGAGACAGGGACATTCTGCCTTGAACTGGCAAAGGCCGCCAAAAAACACGGCACTCGGATCTCATTCGACCTCAACCATCGTGCCTCAT
This sequence comes from uncultured Pirellulales bacterium, assembly GCA_964537355.1. GTDB lineage: Bacteria > Planctomycetota > Phycisphaerae > Sedimentisphaerales > Anaerobacaceae > NIOZ-UU13. The sequence continues at coordinate 830 of CAZIAN010000771.1, forward strand.
TCTGGAAGGGCCGCGAGGTCGAGCTGCACGACATCTTTTCGCAAATCGCCGGAATTGCCGATATACTCGTCGGCAACGAAGAAGACTTCCAGCTCTGTCTGGATATCGAAGGGCCGCAGGCGGGCGGCGAGAGCCTCGCGGACAAAATCGACAGCTTCAAAGTCATGATTAATAACGTCAAAAAGGCATACCCCAACGCCTCGGTCTTTGCCACAACACTCCGCCAGGTCGTCAGTGCAAACTCTCACCTATGGGGTGCGATTATGTCCGAAGGTGACAACTGGCATATAGTCGAGCCGCGCCAGATTACCGTGCTCGACCGCATCGGAGGCGGTGACGGCTTTGTCGGAGGTATGCTCTATGCCATTCTCAGAGGCTGGGAACCGGAAAAATGGGTCCAGTTCGGATGGGCCACCGGAGCATTGGTCACCACGTTATTGACCGACTACGCCCAGCCTGCGGACGAGGAGCAGATCTGGAGCATCTGGCAGGGTAATGCCCGCGTAAAACGGTAACTACCGGCCATCGAGAAGAAAAACAGGCCAAAAACGCCGCTGAAGGAACGCCGTGAGCGAAGTGGATGTTATTTGCAGGGGACTTCCCCTGGTAAAATCTAAAATTAATCCTTCCTCAATGCTCCCCGTTTGTAATAAAAAAGCCCTTGCTCATAGTTGCCTCCAGCAAGCAAGGGCTTAACAGAAAGTTATATGTCTTATATTATATTAACCTACCGACAGTTTATGTAAATCAGGGTTAGGCCTGATTTATCTATAGGGGAAAACCCTATGCCGGTTACACTGTTGGAATACACCTGAGGTATCTGGGGTAGGGTATGGGGGATTTTAACGCAAATTAGAACGAAAATATCAGCTTTACAGCTCAACATTTACCGGGATTTTGTCGATAGAACATTTGGAGCTAATAAGAAGCGTTTCTACGATAAGAGGGAGGTCTGATAAGAAAATGTTTGATCCGACAAATCAAGATGTAATCTGTCCACAATGTCACCGTCGAGAAGTGCATTTTGACTGCAAAATCGGTTTTCACTGTACCGCCTGCGGTCGGGAGTTGACCTCTGAAGAGGCAAAGGTGCTTGTCGAAAATGAAGTCTTCCAAACGGGAACTGAGAATTGATCTTAGTTCATAACGTTGACGGACTAATTAGGAAACCCCAGCCGCTGCCAGGGTGATTTTATTACCTAATGACAGTGCCTCTTTATCAGTCAAATCATCAGCTATGGCGGTATATAGTTCGCAAGTCCCTCCACTTAGGTGTCCCATATGTTTGTCAAAAAAGAAACATGCTTTATTAAATTTTTGATCGAATTTTATTCGAGAGAATTGGACATAACCTGCAAATGTCTGTTTATTAACATTTTGAAATAGAGTATCTAATTCT
>CAZIAN010000772.1:0-2225 GCA_964537355.1 uncultured Pirellulales bacterium
CAAGAGAGCCGTTTGACGGATTATCGTATCCGTCCAGCCAGGCCAGATATATCCTGTTACTGTCCGCCTCACCTTCGTTAATATCATTGTAGCTCTCCATATCATCCACAATCAGGAAGTTGGCTGTGGTAAAGCTCCAGAGGGGGCCAGTCCATGGACTATTCGCATTGGAATTGTTGGTCTCATCAACACGCCAGTAGTAAGTAGTATTCCATTCAAGGTTGCCGGCGTCATAGCTTTCGGAACCAGGATTGCCCCTGCCTTTGTACTCAGGCGAACTCGTATTGGCATTTTTCACGGCTTCTGCGTCGGTCCCGAAATAGACCTCGTGCGAATCGGCAAAAACTCCCGGCATCCATGTAAGAACAGGGCTCTGCGTGACATCCACTGCGCCTTTGGCCGGGTCCGGGCTGCCCACCAAACCCTCAGTAGTAAAGCTCCAGATATTGCCTTTATATGTAACGAAACCATCAAATTCATCGACGCGCCAGTAGTAGGCCCTGGCCAGTTCAAGTGGGCCGGGATCGTAAGTTGGAGTTCCCACCGGAAGCCCACCTGCGGCATTGTTGACATCGTCAAAGTTGTCGCCGAAGTACACGGTATGAAGTTTCGAACCGAAACCTCCCGTCCATGTAAGGTCTGAATTCAGGTCGACAGACTCGCCGCCATCAGCCGGTTCTGGTAAATAGGCGGTTCTGGGAGGAACACTAAAGCTCCAGACATCGCCCTTCCACGGACTGTTCGGCTCGGAGTCATTGACCTCGTCAATACGCCAGTAATATGTTGTGCCCGGAACGAGACCCTCCGGAAAGGCAAAACCAGGGAAGCCGGCAACATAAAATGTAGCGGTCTGGTTACCCGCGAACGTTCCCTCGGCGCCGCTGTCAACATCATCAAAATTGTCACCTAAATACACATCATGAGAGACAGCCAACCTTCCCGGCGACCAGCTTATATTCACCCAGATGTCTTCATGGAGCGCACCGTCCGCAGGATTTGGTTTGGTGGCGATAATAGGTATCACCGTCGGTACCGAAATACTAAAAGTATCGTGTCCCGACGCCGTGATTCGTACGCCCATCACCGGTACGTCCGTTGTGAAAACCACACCGAAAGCATTCTGACCATTCACGTCGACTCCCGTATCGGCATAATCAGCCGCACCGCTGAAAGCAATAGGCGGCCCGAGCGAACCGTCCATACGAATTACCTGCCACGTCCCCGTGTCGTTGCCGCCTCGCTCGAAGTGGAAGAAAGTGTTCGCCGGGATGGGAAAAATCGTTTCCTGGAAGTCGATCCCGTCGATCGATGATATGTTAGTGGCCCCGTTCAAAGTAAACAGGAAATTGTCGGCTTTCGAGCCCACATCGCCGTCCTTAACGGTTGACGATCCGGGTACCGTCGCGTCTGGTGTTGGAGTCCCTTCCTCCCACAAAGTTTCAACGCCTGAAGCCGGGACATACCACCGCGTCGTTGTACCTAATGTCAGATCCCCTTCTTCGACAACATATTCAGTTCCATCATACCGAAAGCTTATGATTGCACCGTCAACTACGGTAACATCCGTCAGGTCGCTGAATGTGTCGGCTCCGGCGGGGGCTGCCATGACCACCACGGCAAAGAGAATTAGACAAAGTAAATTCTTAGACATAATAGTCCTCCATAAAAAAGATTTAATACGCGTTGTGAGTTGACATGTGGATAGTTTCACTTGCGAAACACAAAGCAGCAATTAAAAACTCTGTACTTCGCATAATACTAAATAACGCCTCCTCTATTCGGAAAACTTTGTTATTGAGCCAACAGGAAGGCTAAATCCAGAGATATTCAACCCTGTGAACGCAAGCCTAACTATAGTATTTATACCAAATCAGCCGTTGTCCCGTCAAGGGAAATCCCTTGATTATAGGGGGGCCTCTAAAAATTGCTTTTGTTACGAGAGCGTGCGAAATTGTTTCCGGCAATATTCCAAAACGCATTAACAGGCTATTCCCCTTTTTCCATCGGGTACACAAGGCCCCATTGATTGCGTATTGTGTCCATGGTTCTCATGATGGCTACACTCGTTTTCAATGTTAAAATAGGGCTTTCGAGACAGCCGTTACGCAAACACCTCATAACTTCTGCGGCCTCGTAGTTATAACCGTTGCCCACAGCCTCGAACTTGAATTCTCTCTCTTCATCCTGCGAGGTTTTCACAATGATTCTCTCTGGTTTCCAGAACG
>CAZIAN010000773.1:0-2222 GCA_964537355.1 uncultured Pirellulales bacterium
AAAGAGGGCAAAGATTTTGCCAAGGCGGTCGGCGCTAATAAAGTTACCTGCTGTCCTTTGGGGGATGGCTATGAGTTTAACTTTCATTGCAATTACGCCCAGATGTGGAAATATCTTGTGGACTCTTTGCGCGAGGCCGGGGAGTATCTACCTGAGATTCCGCTCTTTATCGAATATAAACCCAGCGAGACGCGCGGCCGCTGTTTCGTAGATACGGCGGCGAAAGCGATGATATTGCTGAATGATATCGGCCTTGAGGAAATGGGCATTACGATTGATTTCGGGCATTCGATGTATGGCAATGAGAATCCGGCGGAAGTTGTGGCTATGTTGGCGGAAAGTAAATATCCTTACTATATTCACATCAATGATAACGACGCTAAATGGGATTGGGATTACATGGTCGGGACGCGGCATTTGCTGGACTACATCGAATTTCTTTACTACCTGCAGGAATATGAATACGATGATTTTCTGACCTCCGATACGTCTCCCACCCGATGGGACATCAAGGGGACGTTCGAAGTTAATACGCGCCTAACCAATAAGATATGGAAACGATTGTATGAGCTGGACAGTGAGACGCTTCGAACACTTATTTGCGAACGGGATTATCTCAAGACGTGGGCGTTTATCGAGAGTGAGATTCTGGGGATGAAATAAGCTGCTTGTTGAGGATGCCATGAATTGCCCAAATCATAAAATGACACACAAACGACAAATGCTTGTGGGTCTGCTATTTCTGCACGCCATGAACACGTTTATGGACCGGATTTGCATCTCTGCGGCGAGCGATCTTATTATGTCTGATTTGGGCATTTCGTCGCAAATGATGGGCTACATATTTGGCATATTTGCTGTGAGCTATGCACTGTTCCAGGTTCCCGCGGGCTGGTTCGCAGACGCATACGGACCCAAAAAAGCGCTGCTGATTGTAGTAGGATTCTGGAGCAGCTTCACCGCCCTGACCGGCGCGGCGTGGAATGCCGTAAGTATGTTAGTGATTCGTTTCTTTTTCGGAGCAGGTGAGGCGGGCGCTTTTCCCGGCGCCACGCGTGCCGTATATAACTGGGTACCGTCCAAGGAACGCGGCTTCGCCAATGGCATCTTCCATTCCGGGGGACGTGTGGGTGCCGCCTTATCCCTATTCCTCATGCCTTTTCTCATCCGCATGGTGGGCTGGCGCTGGACCTTTGTTATTAACGGTGCTATCGGGATTGTCTGGGGGATCGTTTACCTCTTGTGGTTTCGCGATCATCCCAAAGACCATCCCGGTGTCAATGACGCGGAGTGCGAGTATATCGAGAGCGGTATCCAGGATGATCTGACGGTTGATGAAAAGATACCGTTTGGCCTGATTATCACATCACCGAATATGCTGCTGGCTATGACACAATATATTGCCAGCAACATGACTTTTTTTATCAGCCTGACATGGCTGTTCCCCTATATGAAGAGCCAATGGGGCGAGGGTGCCGAGGTTTATACACCCATCCCGCTGATTCTTGGTATGGTCGCCCATTGGACAGCAGGAGGGCTTATCACCTATCTATACAGCAAAGGATATCATGTTGGATCGCGGCGAGTGCCGGCTATTATTGGATTTTCGATGGGCGTCATCGGGCTAATTGTCAGTACCCAGATGGCCGATTCGACGCCCCTGGCATTTATTCTCAGTTTCAGTATTGCCATATTCGGTGTTGAAATGACCATTGCCCCGAGCTGGACTTTTTGCATGGATATCGGCGGACGAAAATCGGGTGCTGTCTCCGGTACTATGAACATGCTCGGCAATTTAGGGTCGGCGGCGAGCGCTATAATCTTTCCTTATTTTGTGGCCAACATCACGATTCCCTTCTTTGCGGAAAAAACGGGCAATGCGAATTCTTTCTTCATCTTTGCGGCATTTCTGAACCTTGTTGCCATTGTATGCTGGTTTTTAATGAATCCGCGAAAACCATTAGATACGTCGATTTCAAAAGAGAAGATTCGTTTTCGTGTGATATTGCTGTTGGGATTGATTGCGGTGCTATTTGTGCTGCTTACGATTTACAAAACCTTCTTTTTGAAATAACACAGAGTTTAGTCCGGGAATTTGAACATGATTACTGCCTTCGAAAAAGCAGATGCCCAGCAACGTGCTGCTGAGGTGATGCGAAACGCCGGTATACAAATTCGTGACGATGAAATATCAAGAATCGAAGTTGTGGACTTCGGTCTGA
>CAZIAN010000774.1:0-2222 GCA_964537355.1 uncultured Pirellulales bacterium
GAGCCGCTTTGAAGCGAATCCTCCGGGCCTGGAAAATAAAAACGGAGAGCAAGTTATAACGGAGCAAGTTATAACAACTGAGATTCAACTAAAATGCCAGCGACACATAATCAATTAGGTCTGGCGCATATTTTTGAATAGCTACCTGCACGACTGAATTGAGCAATGCCACTTTCAGGCCGAGAAACATTCCAATATGATAGTCGTCTATATCCGGCATAAGAGCGATACGGTCAAGCTCATCCAGTGCTTCAATTACTTCTTTTGGAAGCTCGTTAATTCTTGCCCCAAGAGCGCCTCTCAGAAAGCCGGATTGAATCTGCCAAACTGCAATGCAGCTTGTGGAGACCTCTCTCATAGTCTCAGCGTTCTTGCGACTCTCCACAGATAAGTCTATTACCGACTGGCGCATCTGAGTACAACCCGATAGAAGTAACAGGCAAATTGTTAGTATCGCTTTCATCAAAACTTAATCCCCCCGCCGAACATCCACTTCCGCTCTTCGCCAAAAACCGTTTCTTGCTGGTACTCAGCACTCAGGAACAGGCTCTCGCCTATAGGTATCCTCACACCGCCCAGAGGGGAAATGTCATTGGTTATATTCCACGTACCGTTACCGACAGGTACTTGTGCGCCAATATATGGCGTAATACCGTCAACAAGGTCAGGGAACAGCCATTTGAGATATGCACCGTAACCCCATTCGTCCACCTTCTCAGTCTCGCTGTCAACGGTCTTTTCTATCGACCATTTCTTCCACGCCCACGTTGTGTTCGTAGTGGTGCGGTCGGTTCCCTTCATATAGTTGGCCGATGCTCCGACCTCAAGGTTCTTGACAATCTCCGTACCGCCGCTGACGGAAAAGATTCCGTCCGACTCCGGATTGCCTGACAGTGAGAGATTGCTCTCGTTACAGCCTGCTACTACGAGCAGGCACAATACTGCGATTACTGCTGTGTACTTCATTTTTGGTTCTCCTTTACGCAACCTACCCGACTTTGACAGAACTGAGGACATCGGGCAGGTTACTTATAATTGCTATTTTGTTCTGTCGGGCGGTATTATGCCATAATCAGTCCGGTTTGTCAACAAATATATCTTCTGTCTTTTTAAAAAATATGTTAATATTTACTTTTTACCCCGTCTTCCTATCGGGCCTTTGCCTTTCCCGAATCCCAAGCCCCGTCCCTTGCCTTTACTTCTGATTTTTGAACCTGGACATTTCTTGCTCATATTTTTCCCTTTCTAATTAGTTCTTTCTTTATTATCCTGTCATTCAGCCAGTGATACCTGTCATTGAGATTTGCGTATTCTCTTATGCTCATATCACGGCCCTCGACCATAGCATTAGTCAGCTTCTCGACTATATCGTGCCGCTCATCAATCATTTTCTGTAGGTTGAGTTTCATTTTATTCGCTATTGTACACTTTTTTTTCAAGATTTCCGATAGATACATTCTGCTGTGCGTCAATAGGCTGAATCGTCCTGTACCACCACTTCTGCCATTCTTCAAGCTCAACTATTCGTCCTGCGTTTCGGTCGTAATTAGTCCTCGCAAGGTTCTCTGCTCGTGCCGTTTCCACCTGCGTCTTAGCATTAAGCTCTGCGATACTTGCAGTTATCCGTTGCTCTAATCTCTCTAATCTCTTCCCTTGCTCCTGCACTGATATAATCATCGGGGCGGTTAGTACATAGACGAGGCCGACCATAGAAGCTACGGCGGCCACTGCTTTTAATAAAGTAGATAATCCGTTTTTCGCTATTTCTTCCATCTGTGTAGCTACTCCCTTGGTCTCCTGATTCTTGGTCCGCGTTCTAATTCAAAGCCGCGCTTTTTGGCTTCATCCTCTAATTCTTTAACTCTTTGCTCAGAGCCTTTCTTTGGCTCACCTATTAACCTAATCGGTTCGCCTCGGCGCTTATATGGTATCGACAGGGTGTGTGCATCGTAAGCTCTTTGCATTTCCTCTTTAGTCATCTTATCGGCTGGGTATCTCTTCCAGGTAACAACATCATCGTAATCCAGCAATAAAGCCTCAAGGTCTTTTTTTAGTTCCTTGGTCATATATGGGGCTTTGATAATAGATTGAACAGTTTTATTATATTTTGCGATTGTCTTTTTGGGATCATAAGATTGTCCTATTGCATACGAGAGTTCTTCTTTCTGGCCTTTTAATGACCAATATTTACTTGTGTATTTCTGTTCTCTTATATCCTTTTC
>CAZIAN010000775.1:0-2221 GCA_964537355.1 uncultured Pirellulales bacterium
TTGGTAACAGGGCTAATCCTTTAGCCGGCGGAGCAGGTATGATGTACTTCGATGATATTCGGCTCTATGCACCCGGCCAGTAAACTCTAATAAGCGGCAAATTAGTAATTTTCGGAGATGAGGTCTTTAATATGTCTCAAAAACCATCCCGAGAATTCAGGGTTCGGTGTGTGGCCGGAGCGAAATTTTCTATAAGTTTTCAGTTAAAATTAGGAGGTAACAAAAATGGCACGCTTAACCATAATCTGCATCAGCTTTATTATCGTTAGTTTGATGTTTGCAGGACAAAGCTATGCCGAAGTTGATCCCGAAACTATTATAGGAGTTTGGCTTTTTGATGAAGGCAGTGGTGACGTAGCCCTGGATTATTCCGGAAACGGAAATGACGGAACGCTTAATGGCCCCGAATGGACCAGCGAGAGCAAATTTGGCGGCGCTCTGGAGTTTAACGGCGCTGATAGCTATATTGAGTTTGCCACAGGGGAAAGCATGAAAACTCAACAATTAACGTTCATGGCCTGGTTCAATACGAGAAAGCTTGACGGATATGGCCATATATTCCAGTCGGGTAACGATTGGGACGATATGGCCGGATGTGTATTTAGAGTTCATCAGGATGGATTTGCACAAGTGGGTTTGGCATTCGGACCTGGGAATACGGCAACGTGGCTTAGTGGCCCTGCGCTTGAAGCCGACACGTGGTATCACATGGTGCTTACCTATGATGGAACCACTGTGACACTATATCTGGATGGTGTAAATATAGCAAGCGGCAACGGACAAGGTGAAATAATGTACGATGATCAGCCCGTTAGGATAGGGATACTTTCCAATGGTCCTTATTCTGCTTTTGATGGTTTCATCGACGAGGTTGCATTATTCGATGTAGCTCTGGGGGCTGAAGATATTGATGCGATAATGAACAATGGCCTTGGGGGAATCCTCGGCGACCAGCCGTTAGCGAGTCGTCCCAACCCCCAGGATGGCTCTCTGATTCTGGACACATGGGTGAACCTTGTCTGGTCTCCGGGAGATTTTGCCGTCTCTCACGATATTTATATAGGCGAGAATTTTGAAGATGTCGATGCTGGAGCCGAGAGCACATTCCAGGGCAATCAGGGAGAGACATTTACTGTTGCTGGTTTCCCAGGATTTCCTATGTCTGAAGGCCTTGTTCCGGGCACAACATATTACTGGCGAATCGATGAAGTTAATGAAGCCGAATCAGACAGTCCCTGGAAAGGTGAAATCTGGAGCTTTTCGATCGCTCCAAGAACCGCCTATGATCCTATACCGGCCGATAGTGCTGAGTCTGTAAGTGTGGATGTGAAACTTAACTGGACAGAGGGATTCGGTGGCAAGCTTCACACTGTGTATTTTGGTGACGATTTTGACCAAGTCAGCAATGCAGCCGGCGGTTCGGCCCAAGGAACGACAACCTATAATCCCGGCACACTCAAAATGGCCAAGACATACTACTGGCGCGTCGATGAGTTTGATATTGTCGAGACATATAAAGGTGACGTCTGGAGCTTTACTACTGTGGGCGCCGTGGGGAGCCCTGCCCCGGCTAATGGCGCAGTGGATGTAACACAAACACCTGTTCTCACATGGGCACCGGGCTTAGGTTCTTCACATGAAGTTTATTTTGGAACCGATGCAGCTTCTCTGGAGATTAAAGCCAGTGAAAACCTTGGAGCTGAGAGCTTTGAGCCCGGACAACTTGAGTGGAATACTACATACTACTGGCGGATTGACGAAGCTAATAATGCCAACGCCGACAGCCCATGGATCGGTCCTCTCTGGAGCTTTACAACAGCCAACTTCCTTATTATTGACGATATGGAGAGCTACAACGATATCACTGAAGGTGACCCGGCTTCTGACAGAATATATCTGGCGTGGGTGGACGGATTCGACAATCCGGCTGTAAACGGCTCTGTCGTCGGTAACTTTGATGCCCCATTTGCCGAACAGATTATCATTCACAGTGGTTTGCAATCAATGCCTATGGCCTACGACAACGCGGTTGGTAAATCTGAAGCGACTTTGACATTAACTTCCAACCGTGATTGGACAGTCAATGGTGTCACTACACTGACGATTTGGTTCAGAGGCGCTTCGGGCAACGCTGCCGAGTCATTGCATGTCGCTCTCAATGGCGGCACACCGGTTACTAATGATGATCCTGATGCGGCAACGAGAACTTCCTGGACCGAAT
>CAZIAN010000776.1:0-2217 GCA_964537355.1 uncultured Pirellulales bacterium
ATATTATTTCGATGTGGATATTCGCCGGCACTTTGGCCTTGATAAATATGACACCGATGTCATCCCGTACTGGAAGACGGAAACAGTCGAGGCGATGGACGCCTTTCGCCTTAAAGAAGGTTATCATAGTGCGGCGGGGGAGTGCGTATCACTTGCCGCCCTTTATGCCGCCGCGGCCTTTATCGTATGTCAAATACCGCTGGAAGATATCTATATGATACTTACGCCGCTGCACTCCCAGAATTTTTTAGATATGCAGGATGGGATTCTTACCAATAACCGAAGACTCGTTACGAAAACGATGTGGTTCAACGGAACGGCCATTTCCAACAAGGCCCAGCGGGCACTGCGCAATGAAAACGTTACAATCCTGGCCCATTCTTCCGGCTATGTACACTGTTTGTATAAAGATGCCACGATAGGAAAAAAACATCACCAGGATTTTAAAAAGAAACTCGATTCTTATTTATCGGCAGAGTTATCTCTTTCTGTTTTTGCAAATTTCTTGCGCTCCAACAGAGACTATCATAAATTCTTTCAGGTCTGCCGCGAATGTCATGGACAGCCCCAATTTTTAAAAGCTGAGGTTCTTTTCCATTATGAGCATGGCAGTAATTACAGAGTAGCCGACAAAACCTTCGAAAAATTGCTTGCAGAGATTTCGGATGAAGATTTTGTCAGGTATCAACTGCCTGGAAGAATCCGTTGTGATGAGCTTGACGATTTTATAGAGCAGCAAAAGCCTGACATCAGAAGCCCCGAGGGTAAAGCGGTATTAAGAAATTTTATTGAGCCGATTATCCCCGAGGCGCAACAGTTTTTGGATGAATTAGCCGATTTTATGCACATCGAAGCAAAGCTTCCGACTTCTGATAAGAATTACCTGCCCACTGAGCCGATTGAAATATCCATAAAACAAAGTAGAGAACAGATAATTGATTCTCTGCAGCATACGCGGCAAAACAATCCCACAGCCGATCTTGCTTTTTATTCATATCGTGATATGGAAAGCTGTAAATGGGAACCTTTTGTCAAAGCAGCAATGGAGCGTAATCCGGTCTCGATCAAAACGGCAGAAGCCATGTCTCTCGAAGAAACACACACGTGGCTGGAACAAATGAAATATGCTTCTATTTACGACGGTAAGCGATTGGCCCAACCCGATGAAGTGGCGAACTATAAGACCGGCGACGGACTCGAAAAGGCCTTTTTGTTAGCTAATGTTATCAGCGAAAGGAATCCCGAGCAGGATATTGAAATAATTACCGACAAAAAACAGGTGATATTAAAAGGGCAAAACGAATACCGATTTAAATCTTCCAAAAATTTAGAAAAGCGTATAAGTATTAGCCCAAGCGGAAAGATCATCGTAAGCGATTAAGACGGTATTTCACCCATACAAACTTTCATTTTTTCAATAGAATCCTTTGTATTGACGCACAGAGAAATTAGGACTTTATTAGTCCCATATTTTATAATGTCAGTTAATAATGTAGTTTTTTACGGTTTTTGCCCAGTTTTTTTCTTTGAAAAAATGAATAAAAACGGCTTAATTAAATGAATAAGGCTGTTTTTGAAGGGCCGTATTGCACAATTAAGCAAAATATACACTTTTTTTGAAAAATATTTTTTTTGTATATTGACGAACAAACCGTATAGGACTATAATAGTCTTATACAGAACAATTATTATTAAGGTTTTAAGATGGATATACTAAGACGCAATACAGATTATGCTCTGCGAGCAATGGTGAACCTGGCAGGACACTACGGCGAGGATCCCGTATCGACAAGGGACATATCTCAATCTGAGGATATTTCTTATCAGCTTGCCTGCAAGCTGATGCAGAAACTTAATAATGCCGGGCTGGTAAAAAGCAGTATGGGGCCCAACGGCGGTTTTGTTTTAAGCAGAACACCAATAAAAATAAATTTAGCGGAAATTATAGATGCCATCCAGGGGCCCTTGAGTTTGAGCAGATGTTTACTGGGAGAGAATGTCTGCCCAAAACAAAGCAGTTGTCCCATAACCGTAAAACTTACCAAACTTCAAAAGAACATAAGCGATTATCTTCAGAGCATTACGTTAGATGAGCTTTTACAGCATCAAGGTGTAAAAACAGGTAAGGTAAAGAATAAAAGGAGAATAAAATGACCAGTGAAAAGGAAAGGTCAGGCACTCTTGAGGCATGTGTGAGTAAAAGACAAAGCCTGGTGG
>CAZIAN010000777.1:0-2212 GCA_964537355.1 uncultured Pirellulales bacterium
AATTTAATGTTTCAAACTCAAAGAGGGATTAAATAAGCTATGTTGACGGGCAAACAAAAAGCTGCGATGTTGCTAATGAGTCTGGATGCTGCCACAGGTACTGAACTTCTTAAGGGACTTGATGCCGAAGAGATTCATGAGATTGCCATGGAATTGGCGCATATTGATGCATCGAAACAGATTAGTAACGATGAACAAACACAGATTGCTCAGGAGTTCTGCAGCTCACTTCAACAAATGCAAGCCCGTAAATTTAGTATGAAAACTTTTCTTAACGAGATGCTTTTGACTGTTCTCGACAAAGACACGGCAGAGCAAATTCAATCCGAAGTTAAAAAGATTTCGGGAGGCCAAGATCAGTTTGGGGAGATTCGTTTGGCCAGCTCAGATGAATTAGTTCTTGCACTGAAGGGAGAGCACCCCCAGACAATAGCTGTAGTATTGTCAGAGCTGGACCCAAAGAAAAGCCAGGATGTTCTGGCGCGTTTGGATGAAGAAATTCGGCTTAAGGCTGTTTGTAGGATGTTAAATCCGGAATTAGTGGGTAGCGGAGTTAAGCAGCGAATGGCATTTACAGTCAGCGAACGGTTGCAAGGTCTCAAAGGAGAAACTCTTTCGGAAAGACCGGAGCAGACTCTAAGAAAACTGGCTGTTGTCCTGAGTGGCCTGGAAACAGATCTGAGAGACCAGATGCTTGATGAGATAAGCAAGCATAATGAGGAAACCTCCAAAACAGTAAGAAATTTGATGATAACATGGGACGATATTCCATCAATTGCAGACAGGTCGATGCAGGAGGCACTGCGAAGCGTAGAATCAGGCAAATTGGCGGTGGCGCTTTATGGTGCAAAAGAAACTATTGTTGAAAAAATACGCTCAAATATATCAGAACGAGCAGTAGCTTCACTCGATGAAGAAATGTCGTTGATGCAGGATCCTCTGGAAAAAGAAGTTCTTGATGCCAGAGAAGAAGTTGTCAACCCGTTGAGGGATGCAAATGAGCAGGGAACACTTAGAGTGACAGGGCGATAGCAGAATGACACAGACACTTACGGTTAGCCTTGAAAAACCGATTACTTCGGCTAAGTTCCTTGATGAATCTGCCGTAGGTATTGGTGGTCAAGTGCCCGGTCACGCCCAGGCTAACTCTGCGGCGAATGCCGTGCAGATTCCAGCACAGGATTCAGAGGTTCAGAAAAATATATTTCCACAGGCTTGCCAGGCAATTAATGGTGTGGTTACAAAACTCAATCAATTTTACGAAAAAGTGTTTGCTGAGCAAAAAGAAGAAATTGCCAAGCTTTCGGTGGAAATCGCCAGAAAAATTTTGATGCAAAAAGTGGAAGATGGAGATTATGAAATACAATCTATTATTAAAGAGGCACTAAATAAAGCTCCAACGCAACAGGATATAGTAGTGCATTTGAATCCTGAAGACCATGTAGAATGCCAGAAGGCACTACAAAGTGAGCCGGATGGTACTTTAACAGATGTTAAGTTTGTTTCCGACTCGAATATAGGACGGGCAGAATGCCTGCTTGAGAGCCCCAAGGGGACAGTAGAATCACTGATTAACGAACATCTGGATAGAATTAGCAAAGCACTTCAAAAGGCGGAATGAGTTATGGTTACGAGTGAGGTTAGTAATGGTTTGATTGATTTTGATAAGTTTCACTCAGCACTTCGCGATGTAAATTTGTTGGATTGTCAGGGTTTTGTGGTTCGGGTCTCCGGTCTGACAGTTGAATCTGCCGGTCCTGCAATAGGTTTAGGGGAGCTATGTGGTATCCAGATTCGTAATGGGCGGCGTGTGTTGGCTGAAGTGGTAGGTTTCCATGATGACCATCTTATTCTGCTGCCGTTGGAGCATATAAATGGTATATCGCCGGGCGATACAGTCACCGCTCGTACTACTGTCCGGCATATCGCCTTAAGCGAAGCTGTCCTGGGTAGAGTAGTAAACGGGCTGGGAGAGCCTATAGATAATAAAGGACCGTTGGCAGGGACGGATAAGAAAGCATTAGATGCAAGTAGTCCATCACCTATGAGCCGGGAAAAAATTACCAGACCTTTGGTGTTGGGCATAAGATCAATAGATAGCGTATTAACCTGTGGCAAGGGGCAGCGAGTGGGTATTTTCTCTGGCAGCGGAGTAGGAAAGAGTGTTTTACTTGGCGATATTGCCAATTCGAGTGAAGCAAATGTTAATGTT
>CAZIAN010000778.1:0-2212 GCA_964537355.1 uncultured Pirellulales bacterium
AGCGGTTTAATGAACTCTCGAAAACCGGTGTCAAAATTGCCGCCGCACTGCATTTAGCCTGTTAATCCCGGATTTCCCAAGTACTTCATGACACATGGACTGTAATTTGATAGTATTCAGCCCATGGAGTCCACTCAAGCCAGTTTAGACCATCTTACATTAGAGAACCTACTGTTTCGCGGACAGCTCGTAGAAATGAAAAGTCTCTTGAAACAAATCACTGTCTTCATTTTCGTTATGTTCGGACTGCTGGTTGCGGGAATCCTGCCGACTTGTGCAGCCGACCACGGCGCATCCGAGTACGATGTCGTCGTCTATGGTGATTCGTCCGGTGCGGTAACGGCGGCTGTCGCAGCTAAAAGGCTGGGTTGTAGCGTTATCCTCATCAATCCGATGCATTTTCATGGGGGCATGAGCGCCAGCGGACTTGGGGCGACCGACTTTCTGGGCAAACGATCTACATTTGGCGGCATTGCATCGGAGTTCTATGACGAAATCGCCGGACATTATGGCAAAGCCTTCGTCCGCAGTTTTGAGCCGCACTTCGGTCAAAAGGTTTTCCGGAAGCTCATAGCTGAGGCTCAAGTACCCGTTGTTTTCAACGAAAAAATAAACCGCCAGAACGGCGTGAAGCTAAAAGGTAAGCGTATCGTCTCAATCACCACCCTCAGCGGCAAGACCTATCGCGGCCAGATGTTCATCGACGCCACCTATGTCGGCGACCTGATGGCCACTGCAGGGGTTACCTACACCATCGGACGCGAACCAGAGAGCCAATATAGCGAAAATCTGGCAGGTGTCCGGCGTGGTGACACCAAGCCGCGAATCCATTACACCCAAGGCGACAAGGACCACTTCATCAAGGACGTCGATCCCTACATAAAGCCGGGCGATCCGGCCAGCGGGCTGCTGCCCCTCGTGTACAAGATCGACAATCTGACCAACGGTCAAGGCGACAAGAAGATCCAGGCGTACAACTATCGTGTCTGCCTGACAACCGACCCGCAACTGCGTATTCCGATCGAGAAACCTGCGGATTACCGCGAGATCGATCATGAACTGCTGCTTCGTAACTTCGAGGCCGGCGACCATCGTGTGCCTGCGCTCATCGAGCCACTATCGGGTACCAGCAACAAGGTGGATTGGAATAGCATGCACGCCATCAGCAGCGACTACGCCAGTGCCAACTGGGAATACCCGGAAGCCAGTTATCAGAGGCGGCGCGAAATAGAGGCGGCTCACGAGACGTATATCCGCGGACACCTGTGGACATTGTCGAACAATCCGCGCGTACCTGCCAACATCCGCAGAAAAGTCAGCGCCTACGGATTACCCAAGGATGAATTTGCCGACAACGGCGGCTGGCCGTACATGATCTATATTCGCGAAGCCCGACGCATGGTGTCGGATTATGTAATGACCCAGGACAACTGTGAAATGAAGCGAGAAGTAAAAGACTCGGTGGGCCTGGCGTCGTTCGGCATGGATTCGCACGTAGTGCAGTATTATGTCAATGAACAAGGATACGTTCGCCGCGATGGCACTATCTGGCGAGTTCCGCCCAAACCCTACGGTATTTCGTACCGCTCGATTGTGCCGCACCAGGGCGAGTGCGAGAACCTGCTTGTCCCAGTGTGCCTGTCGGCTTCGCACGTCGCACACGGCTCGATCCGCATGGAACCGGTGTTCATGGTATTAGGCCAGAGTGCCGTAACGGCCGCCTCGCTGGCTATCGCCGACGGCGCAGCCGTGCAGGACGTGCAGTATGCGCAGCTTCGCAAGCGGCTGCTTAAGGACGGGCAAATACTCAATCGGCCAAAATAAGCTGTTGGTAAAAAAGCGTCACTTGAATATACGCATAATCGTTTTCGAACTCAGAAAAAACAGGCAGAACTGTTAATGTTCAAGAAAGCAGCTATGGAAGAGAATCAAAACTTTTCTAAAGAACCCTGGCTTGCGGTAGTGCTCTCACTTTGCTGGACCGGGATTGGGCAAATATATGCAGGCAGAGTATTAAGAGGTATTATTCTAATACTCACACATGTTTTCCTCTATTTTTTATGTCTCTGGTCATGGCTCATTCCGAAATGCGATGTCCTGATTTCAATCGGTCTCATACTGGCTATTATTGCTATGATTATTTGGAACCTTTTTGATGCCCATAAATGCGCCCGAACAATAAATTCGCAAGACTTCGAAATCGAAAGAAAAC